>PWGS01000027.1 GCA_003554505.1 Desulfonatronospira sp.
AACTTTATTTAAAGCATGTTATCGAGGTTATTCTGGCTTAAAAACTCGTGTATAGGTTTTGATTTACGCTTCCTTGGAGTGAGTTTTTACGTCCTGTTTGCGAAGTCCCCGGACCCTGGTGGATAGTTACTGTAAAAAAATGTTTATGAGTAATGATAAGTCATGTGACTATTCGCCGCCGTTTGTGTCTGCTCTTACTCTGGTAATGGGTATATATCAGGGTTGGAACCAAAATCGGGGGCCAAATCATATGGGGCGCTGTCCAACATTTTTGATACCCATGTCCATGCGACATTAGGAGAAAACAGGCAGCGAATCAAGACCCGCGTCTATGCCCCGAGGACTTTTCATCACCGGGTGCGCCCGTAAAACATCTTTTACAGCTGGAGGTTTTTCAGTTAAGAACACACATGGGTGATGTACCCGTTATTGTTGTTTTCATCCGGAAACGGTTCTTTTTCCTTTTGGCGGCGTCAATCTGTACAATTATTCGTCACCGTATTAAGATACGCCTCCTCATAATTGCTTGATTTCCTTGCCAAAAGAAAAAACTTCTCGTTTCCGGAAAGAAAACCAATAGTTTCCATCCGGAAAGAAAGACTTTCCGGATGGAAACTATTGTTGCGGAACAGTGATTTTGGGGTAAAAAATATATCAGGAGGGGATGAATGGACATATGCATAGTGGGTACGGGGTATGTGGGCCTGGTTAGTGCAGCCTGCTTCGCGGAGATGGGCAATAATGTATATTGCGTGGATGTAAATCCGGAAGTGGTTGAAACCCTGAACCAGGGACGGGTGCATATATTCGAACCCGGCCTGGAGGAACTGGTGCGCAGAAACAGGGATCAGGGACGGCTGTATTTTACCACGGATATAAGGGAAGGGCTGGATAACTGCCTGTTCGTTTTCATCTGCGTTGGAACTCCTCCCGGTGAGGACGGCCGGGCAGATCTGGGTTTTGTGCGTCAGGTGGCCAGGGATGTGGGCCGCAATATGCAGGACTACAAAATCGTGGTGGACAAGTCCACGGTGCCTGTGGGTACGGCGGATATGGTGCGGGAGCTCATCCAGGCCGAACTGGACAGCAGGGGCCTGGAACTGGAATTCGACGGGGTCTCGAACCCGGAGTTTCTGAAGGAAGGGGATGCGGTTTCCGATTTCATGAAGCCGGACAGGGTAATAGTTGGCACAGACAATATCCGCACTGCTGAGCTTCTGAGAGTGCTTTACTCTCCGTTTGCCCGCAGCCGGGAAAAGATGATGGTCATGGGGGTCCGCAGCGCCGAAATGACCAAGTATGCCGCCAACTGCATGCTGGCCACAAAGATTTCCTTTATCAACGAGATAGCCAATATCTGCGAGAAGGTGGGAGCCGATATAAGCGATGTGCGCAGGGGGATAGGGGCTGATCACCGCATCGGGTATCATTTTATTTATCCCGGGGTTGGTTTTGGCGGCTCCTGTTTTCCCAAGGATGTCTCCGCCCTCATCAACACAGCCCATGAAAAGGAATATAATCCCAGACTCCTCAGTGCTGTGGAGGATGTCAACCGCTCCCAGAAGCAGGTTCTGGCCCGAAAGGTGCTGGAGGATTTTTCCGGGCTGGGAGGAGTGCAGGGCAAGACCCTGGCCATGTGGGGACTGGCCTTCAAGGCCAATACCGACGACGTGCGTGAGGCTCCCTCCCTGGAGATCATAAGAGAACTCACAGCCCGGGGGATGCAGATAAAAGCATATGATCCTCAGGCGGGCAGGAACGCCTCCCGTCTGATGCAGGGCAACTCCGGCGTGGAGGTGCTTGAGGATCAGTATGAAGTTCTCCAGGGCGCCCATGCGCTGGCAGTGGTCACGGAATGGAATCAGTTCAGAAACCCGGATCTGAAGCGTGTAAAATCCCGGTTGCAGTTCCCGGTTATATTTGACGGCCGCAATCTTTATCCCCCACGGATGCTGGAGGAGATGGGATTTTCATATTTCTGCATGGGCAGGCAGCCGGTGTTAAACAGCCTGGGAAGTGATGCAGGAGCGTGAGCTTGAATTTTTTGGGCCCGGATTTTTGAGTGTTTGTGGATTTTTTGCATGCAGACAACAGGGGGCGGGACACTTTTGAAAAAATCAGGCAACAGCGGCAGGCTCAAGCCTGGAGCATGGCGCAAAAGGACTTAACGAGGGGAAAGCTGAAGAGAGCGTTTGGTGGTCGGGATGGCAGGATTCGAACCTGCGGCCTCAGCGTCCCGAACGCTGCGCTCTAGCCAGACTGAGCCACATCCCGACATAAAAAAGAAATATAAAGCAGAGTGGATCAAAAATCAAGACCCTGTAATCTACAAGCCATTCGGCAATCTTTCGGTGTTTTTTCCCGAAAGCACCGGGCGCTCTTTGAAGACTGGCAATAAATTATCCAAGCAGGGCTATGCACAAACAAAATATACAAATCGCCACCAGCAGGAGTTCACACCTAAATGACATCAAGATCGAGAAAGGAGGCCGGCTCCGGTAAAGACCGCAAGATGTCCCGCAGGGATCTTTTCCGGGGCATGTTTCAGCAGTTTCGGGGTGATTCCCTGAAAGAGGAGTCCAGCGGAGGAGATCCGGACATGGTTTATGCGGACAGGCTGTTGAAGGAAGGACAGTACGACAAGGCTGCTCACCTGTACTCCAGAAGACTCAAAAAAGAACCCAGGCAGCTGGAGGCCATGCGCAACATGGGATATTGCCTTTTCATGCAGGGGGATTACTCCGGGGCCAGGAAGGCCTGGGAAAAGCTTCTGGGGTTCAGGCCAAGGGATAATTTTGCCCTGCTGTATACAGGTCTGGCATGCGCCAGCCAGGGGGATGCCAGGGGGGCCCTGGAGAACTGGAGGCTATATTATGATATCCGCAAGCCCCTGGTGCAAAGAGAGATAAATCTCATCCTGGCCAGACAGGAAAGAGGAGAGAGCCTGGAGGCACGGGAAATGGCAGCCTCGGTTCAAGAGGCACTGGAAAAGCAGAAAAAGGCCCGATAAGCTCCATGCTGGGATCCCAGAGACTGTCACCTTGATTCATCATTTCTACCCCATGCCTTAGTTTGTCTTGTCCGATCCGGGATGCTGGTAGTCAGTATCCTGAATATTCAGGGCCAGGTTCACCTTTTGAGCGCCTTCGCTGGCTTTCCACTCGTCATAAATCTCGATCCATTTATCAAAATCCAGGACTTTGCGGTCCAGCTGTTCTTCATGCAGACCGGCCCAGGTATTGAAGAGCTGGATCTCGCCCTTTAATACCCCATGGTCCATGATCCTTGGAACAAAGCCGACATCGTACTTTACTCCGTCAAACTGGTGCATGATGTGTTCGCCTATTGCCTGGCGGCATGATTCGGGGGTTATCTCTTTTTCGCTCAGGGTTCTGGCCAGTGCTGCCAGATGTCCGTATTTTTCCTCCAGCTTCTGGAGCATTTCATCATCCATGTTGAGAAAAAGCCTGCCTTCATCCTCATGGATAAAATAAAATCTGAGCCACAGCTCAAACTGAAACACTCGTGAAAGGTCCCTGATGGCCTCTTTGGTCTTATCTTCACTGGCTTGCATTTAGTACTCCGTATACAACCGATTCGCCTTTTAAAGCTTTTAAGTAGCTGCAATCTAAGTATAATTATTTAAGCGTATTTAACTGTTTTTCTGTCCGAAACCGGAAAAACCTGTCCGGTCATGTTTTATTCGATCCCCTTGTAGCCCGCGTTCTCCACCGCCTTTTTTACTGCTGCCATATCAAGATCTTCTCCAGCATCGAAATCAGCCTGACCGTGTTCAAGGCTGACCTGGACATTGGACACTCCAGGCAGGCTGTTCAGGGCATCGGCTACAGCCTTTACGCAATGTCCGCATGACATGCCTTCTATCTTTATTCTGGCCATGATGACCTCCTCATTCATGTTATGCAGCGTGAATCGCTGCATGGTTACAAGTACAAAGAAAAAACCGTACAACACGGACCTGAATGCAAAAACAGGACGAGCAGCTTGCAGATCCAGGCCTTATGTGCAATACATATTGCCTTGATATAATCCCGCGGGTCAAGAGGAAAAAGGTAGAGCTGAGACTGAAAGCTCTTTGCTGCAGGCTTGACTTTTTTGCACCCATAAGAGAATATTTCATATTTACTTTCCAGACCTGTTTTGTGGAACACTGACCAGGTCTGCAGCAGGAGATCTGTATGCCGGTATTGGTAGTAAATGTGGACCACGTGGCCACTCTAAGGCAGGCCAGAATGGGCAACGAGCCCGAGCCGGTCACTGCGGCCCATCTGGCGGAACTGGGCGGAGCTCAGGGCATAATAGTCCATCTGCGGGAGGACCGCAGGCATATTCAGGACCGTGATCTGAGGCTGCTAAAATCTACTCTCACAGCCAATCTGCACCTGGAAATGGCCGCTACAGAGGAGATGCAGGGCATCGCCCTGGATGTGCAGCCGCACATGGTCTGTCTGGTACCGTAAAAGCGCGAGGAGCTGACCACCGAAGGAGGCCTGGAATGCAGAGGGCGTGAAGATTTTATCAAAAATTACCTGGCCGGGTTCAGGGAAAGAAATATCCATACCAGCCTGTTTATAGACGCGGACCAGGACCAGATAGAAGCCGCGGCTTCAACCGGTACTGAATACATAGAGATTCACACCGGACATTATGCAGATGCCCTGGATACTCCGGCAAAAAAGACCGAGCTGGAGAAAATCCTGGCGGGGATCAGGCATGCCCATTCCCTGGGTCTTAAGGTCAATCTGGGACACGGGCTTAACTACCAGAACATCCTGGCTTTTGCCGGAGGGGAACATATTTGCGAGTACTCCATCGGCCACAGCATAATAGCCAGGGCAGTGATGGTGGGAATGACCAGGGCGGTGGAACAGATGAACGAGATAATCCGAGGTCTTGCAAGATAGTCTTTTATTTTCCCTGGGTTCAGCATGCGGAAAAAAGGCTTTCCAGATGGAAACAAACCAGCTTGAATGGATAACGACTGAAAAACTCGGTTTTGGATAATATGTTTTAATATCATCAGGAGAAAGGCATTATGTATCTTCCCCTGCCCACTCCACGGGAAATGGCTGCCTGGGACAAGAGAAGCATGGATGAATTCGATCTCAGGCCGGAACTGCTAATGGAGAACGCCAGCCGCGAGGCCTTTGCTCAGATCAAAAGCAGATTTTCGGATCTTTCCGGGCGTACCGCTCTGATTTTCGCAGGCTCCGGCAATAACGGCGGGGATGCCTTTGCCCTGGCCAGGCACCTGTGGAACAGCGGAGTCAAGGTCATGACTCTGCACTCCAAAAGGCTCAAAGAATATGACGGTGCCACCGGGTATCACCTGTCAGTATTGCGCAAGCTGGAAATCCCCTACGCGCATCTTTCTGAATACAACCTGGATTTTATCAAGGATGTGGATATCATTGTTGATGGCCTGCTGGGGACAGGTTTTACAGGAGAGCTAAGCCAGGATTGCGTACGCTATATAAAGGCCATCAACAAGGTGGGGGCCAGGGCTTATGTAATTTCTCTGGACATACCTTCCGGTATTGACGGCATCACGGGCAAACCCAGTCCGGTGGCGGTCAAAGCCGATGATACCGTGGCCTTTGAAGAGGCCAAGCTGGGCCTTATGCAGCCTGAGGCCAGAGAGTACGTGGGTTGCCTGAGCATAAAAAAAATCGGCATTCCGCAGAGCGTAAAAGAAGACAGTCCTCCAAAGCATTATGTCCTGGATATCGATATCCTGAACAGACTGGAGCCCCCCAAGCGGACCATGCACAAGGGAGAAGGAGGACACGTTCTGGTCCTGGGCGGGTCCCAGTCCCTTTCTGGAGCGGCAATTCTGACCTGCCTGGGAGCCCTTCGAGCCGGTGCCGGGCTGGTGACCCTGGCCTGCCCGGCCGATCTTGCCCGGCAGATCAGGTGCGGCTGGCCTGAGATCATGACGATGCCTCTGGGTGAAGGCTTTAATTGGCGCCGGGAAATGTTCAGCCAGCTCAAGGACGAAATGACCCGTTTCGACTCGGTGGTGGTGGGCCCGGGAATGGGCCGGGACGACGACACCAGAGGGTTTTTTTGTGACTACCTGGAGAATGTGCACCCCAGGACCCTTTTTGACGCTGATGCCCTGTATTTTCTTGCCGGGGACAATTCACTCATGAGCAGGCTCTCCGGGTCCAGCGAGGTTATCCTGACTCCTCATCCCGGGGAGATGTCCAGGTTTTTCGGCGTTTCCGCCGCCCGGATCAACCAGGACAGAAGCAGCTACGTCCTGGAATTCTCCGCCAGATTCAGGGTCAATCTGGTGCTCAAAGGAGCATCTACGCTTATTGCCGGTGTTGACCAGCATTTCTATATTTCACCCTTTGCCACCTCCACTCTAGCCGTGGGAGGATCGGGTGATGTCCTGGCCGGCATTATCGGCAGTCTCATGGCTCAGAACCTGAGCACTCTGGATGCGGCCAGTCTGGGAGTATACTGGCATGGCCTGTCCGGCAAGGAACTGGAGAAGGTTTATCCTTTCAGGGGCAACATGGCCAGGGAGATCGCGGACACTCTTCCAGCGGTGCTGTCCAGATACAAGGGCAAGAAGCGCGAGGACAAGGTTTTTTTCTTCTGTTAGAATCATACGTCAACCAACGGGGTGAAAATGACTACCGCTGAAGACTTGATGACCAGGAACCCCATCAGGGTGCATCCGGATACGGACATATCCGAGGCAATTCATTTGCTTTTGGAGAAAAATATCAACGGGATCCCGGTGGTGGATCAGGAAGACAATCTGGGGGGTATAATCTGCCAGAGCGACCTGGTGGCCATGCAGAAAAAGATCCCTTTACCGTCCATGTTCACTGTGCTGGACAGCATTCTTCCCCTCAGCTCGACAGCAAAAATGGACAGGGAAATCAAGAAAATTGCAGCCACCAGAGTTGAAGATGCCATGACCCATGATCCCCTGGCGGTAAAAAGGGACACTTCTCTGGAAGATCTGGCCGAGATCATGGTCGACAAAAAGTATCATACTCTGCCTGTGACCGAAGAGGGCAAGCTGGTAGGCGTGGTGGGCAAGGCCGATGTTCTGAAGACCCTGGTGGGCTCCAGGGACCAGGAGTAGCCGGCTGGTTGTTGACGTGTCCTCCGGTATCTCTTTAATTTTGCCTGATGAGGCTTCCACTCTGGAGCTGGGCAGAAAAATGGGGCTTTTTTTTACCAGCCGTGATTTTTTCCCGGCAGTACTTTTTTACGGTGAGCTGGGAACGGGCAAGACCACCATGATCCGCGGCATTGTTTCCGCTCTGCCCGGCGGCGAACAGGCCCAGGTCAGCAGTCCCAGCTTCAATCTGGCCAATATCTATCCCACCCGTCCCGAGACCTTGCATGTGGATCTATACAGACTGCAGGATACGGGGCCAGACCAGGATGTGGAGGAACTCCTGGCTGGACAGGACCGGCTGACCCTGGTGGAATGGGGGGATTTCCTGTCCGTAAGGCAAAGACCCATGGACAGGGTGGATATCGTTTTGAAATTTTACAACAGCTCAAGAGAGGCTTTGATCACTCTTTACGGGGAAGGGGAAAAGTTAAGGAGCAGCAGTATATGCGGGGGATAGTACAAAAATACGGCGGAACCTCTGTCGCTGATGTGGAATGTATGCTCAAGGTCAGGGAACGGGTGCTCAAGGCCCTGGACAAGGGCTACAAGGTGGTGGTGGTTCTGTCGGCCATGTCCGGGGAGACCGATCGGCTCCTCAACCTGGCCAGGACTTGGTCCAAGCGTCCGGATCCGTCCGAGATGGACGTTATTCTTTCCACAGGGGAACAGACCTCGGTGGCTCTTTTTTCCATGCTGCTCAAGGACTGCGGGGTAAAAGCAAGGTCTTTTCTGGGGTTTCAGATTCCCATCCAGACCGACCGCAGCTTCGGCAAGGCCAGGATACTGGATATTGAAAAGGATAATATTTTTGATATTCTCAAGGATTACGATGTGCTGGCGGTAGCAGGTTTTCAGGGCTGCGACTGTGAAAAGCGTATCACCACCCTGGGCAGGGGAGGTTCAGACACTTCGGCTGTGGCCCTGGCCGCGGCCCTGGATGCCGAGGTCTGCGAAATATACACGGATGTGGACGGGGGGTACACCACCGATCCCAATATCTGCTCCCAGGCCAAAAAGATTAAAAAAATCGCCTACGATGAAATGCTTGAAATGGCCAGCATGGGGGCCAAGGTGCTGCAGATCCGCTCCGTGGAATTTGCCAAGAAGTATAATGTCCCGGGGCATGTACGCTCCACGTTCACACACAACCCGGGAACTCTAGTCGTACAGGAGGATAAGAGCATGGAATCTGCAATGGTCTCAGGCATAGCCTATGACAAGGATCAGGCCAGGATCACCCTGGTGGATGTCGTTGATGCCCCGGGCAGCGCGGCCGCGATTTTCGAGCCCATATCCAGGGCCAATATAGTGGTGGACATGATAGTGCAGAACCCCAGCCGGGAAGGCGGGCGTACGGACATGACCTTCACCGTGCCCAAGAGCAGCAGCGAAGATACCCTGAATATACTGAAGAAGATCAAGAACAAGATCGGGGCCAGGGAGATACTGCACGACGCCAGCGTGGCCAAGGTTTCCGTCATCGGCGTAGGCATGCGCAACCATTCCGGGGTGGCAGCCATTGCTTTTTCCGCCCTGAAGAAGGAAAATATCAATATCAAGATCATCAGTACGTCCGAGATAAAGATTTCCTGCCTGATCGAGGAAAAGTATACCGAGCTGGCTGTCCGCCCCCTGCACGAGGCTTTCGGCCTGGCGGACACGCAGGATCCCGCAGCCGAGGACAAGGCACAGTGCAAGACAGAGGACAGGTAGTCATGGTTGGGCGCTACAGGCAGGGATCATGAAGATCAAGATGTCAAGGCTGGTTTACGGCTTTGTTGCAGACAAGATAACGTACTGGAATATTTGATTATCATATTGCAGAAAATCAGCAACGAGTAATTTATGTCCAAGATACAGATTTACGACACTACTCTTAGAGACGGCACCCAGGCGGAAGACGTGCATCTTTCCACAGAGGACAAGGTCCGCATCGCACGCAAGCTGGATACTCTGGGTATAGACTACATTGAAGGCGGCTGGCCGGGATCCAATCCCACTGACCAGCGTTTTTTCCGGGAAATCCAGAATTACGCCCTGAATCATTCCCGGGTGGTGGCTTTCGGCAGTACCCATTCCACCAAGAAAACCCCGGAAAACGATCCCAACCTGGATGCCCTGCTCAAATCCAGGACCAAGGCCATTACAATATTCGGCAAGACCTGGGATGTGCATGTAAAAGACGCCCTTCGCACCACCCAGGAACGCAACCTGGAAATCATCTACAATTCCGTGGCCTTCCTGCGCCCCAAAGTGGAGGAACTCTTTTTCGATGCCGAGCACTTCTTTGACGGATTCAGGGCCAACAAGGAGTTTGCCCTGGCCTGCCTGCGCAGGGCCGTGGAAGGTGGAGCAGACATCCTGGTGCTCTGCGACACCAACGGGGGCACCACCCCCATGGAGCTGTGCCGGATTATCCAGGAGGTTCAAACCAACCTGCCGGAGGTCAGGCTGGGCATCCATGCCCACAACGATTCCGAGACAGCTGTGGCCAACTCCCTGCTGGCTGTGGACCTGGGGGCTGTTCAGGTACAGGGGACCATCAACGGGTATGGAGAGAGATGCGGCAATGCCAACCTGTGCTCCATTATTCCCAGCCTGGAGCTTAAAATGGGATATTCCTGCCTGCCTGAAAACAACCTGAACCTCTTGACCTCCACCTCGCACTTCGTGGCCGAGGTGGCCAATATAGGTGCCTTTCACCGCCAGCCTTTCGTGGGCAAGTCCGCTTTCGCTCACAAGGGCGGGGTGCATGTAAGCGCGGTACGCAAGAATCCCCGGACATACGAGCATATAGTCCCGGAGGAGGTGGGCAACAAGCAGCGCATCCTGCTTTCCGATCTGGCCGGACAGAGCAATATCCTGTTCAAGGCGAAACAGTACGGTTTTCAGCTGGACAAGGATGACCCCTTTGTGCTGGATCTCTTGTCCAAGCTCAAGGATCTGGAAAGTCAGGGATATGAGTATGCAGTGGCCGAAGCCTCTTTTGAGCTGCTTCTGAACCGTACCCTGGGCCGGGCCCGCAAGTACTTCACCCTGGATTCATACCGGGTGCTGGAGACCAAGAGCGAGATAAAGGAACAGCCTTTTTCCGAGGCAACGGTCATGGTCAGGGTCGGGGGCATGCATGAACACACCGCTGCCACGGGAAAGGGTCCCGTGAATGCACTGGACAGCGCCCTGCGCAAGGCCCTGGAGAAGTTCTACCCCACGCTTTCAGAGATGCACCTGGTGGATTTCAAGGTCCGGGTTTTTGCCATAAACGATTCCGGGGCCTACTCCGGGACAGCCTCCAGGGTGCGGGTGCTCATCGAGTCCGCTGACCACAACGCCCAGTGGGTCACTGTGGGCGTGTCCTACAATATTATTGAAGCCAGCCGCCAGGCCCTGGAAGATTCTCTGAACTACAAGCTCTTCAAGGATGACCAGGCCAAACTGACCAAGGCCATCAAGGAAGCGGAGCAGGTTTAAGAGTATTTTTAAGCCGGGCGGAAATGGATTATACTCAAGCCAAGCAGCCCGGGGCAGTGATCAGCTGCCTGAAGGGCATAAGTATTCATGCAAAAACCCCTGGCTGAAAAGATCAGGCCCCTGAGCATAGAGGATTTTGTAGGGCAGAGCCACCTCAGGACCAGGCTAAGGGCCATGGGCCAGAGCCAGAGGCTGCAAAGCACTCTTTTTTTCGGCCCTCCAGGATGCGGCAAGTCCACCCTGGCCCTGATCATCGCCCAAAGCCAGGGCAGGTCGCATTTAAGGCTCAGCGCCCCGGAGATAGGGCTGGCAGAGCTGCGTAAAAAGCTCGAGGGCCTGGAGATACTTATCCTGGATGAGCTGCACCGTTTTTCCAAGGCGCAGCAGGATTTCTTTCTGCCCCTGCTGGAAACCGGGGAAATAATCCTTCTGGCCACCACTACGGAAAATCCTTCCTTCAGCATCACCCGCCAGCTATTATCCAGAATGAATGTTCTGCGCCTGAGGTCCCTCAGCATGCCTGAACTCAGACAGATCGGGGAGCGCGCGGTAAAAGAGCTGGACATAAGCATCCCGGACAACAGCCTGGATTTGCTGGCCTCTCTTTCTGGAGGGGATGCCCGCACCTTTCTCAACTTTATGGAATATGTGCGCGAGCTGGACCAGGAGGACCTGGAGCCGGACAGGCTCAAGAGGCTTTTACCGGAAGCGGTGATTAAGGGCGACCGGGACGGGGACATGCACTATGAGCTGGCCTCGGCCATGATCAAGTCCATTCGCGGCAGCGATCCAGATGCCGCCCTGTACTATCTGGCCTGCCTTCTGGAAGCCGGGGAGGACCCCAGGTTTGTCTGCCGCAGGCTGATCCTTTCAGCCTCAGAGGATGTGGGCCTGGGAGACCCGATGGCCCTGCCCCTGGCAGTATCCTGCCAGCACGCCGTGGAATTCGTGGGAATGCCCGAAGGCTTCATCCCTCTGGCCGAAGCCGCGGTCTACCTGGCCCTGGCTCCCAAGTCCAATTCCACCTATGCCGCATAACTTTCCGCGCAGAAGGAAATACGGCACAACGGTCCAAGGCCGGTCCCTCTGCATCTGAGGAATGCCTCCACCACCCTGCAGAAGGAATGGGGGTACGGGCAGGGCTACAAGTATCCGCATCTTTATCCTGGAGCCTGGATTGAGCAGGAGTACCTGCCTTCGGAGCTTGCCGGACGCAGGTTCTACGAACCCAAAGACCAGGGTCAGGAGCCAAGGCTTCTGGCCTGGCTCAGAAAAAGAAAAAAGATATAGCCGGCTCTAAAGTCAAGCACTTTCCTTATAGAAACCGTATTCCACGGCATTGATGTTGTGACGTTTTTCCTGGAGAAGGGTGGACGTGGGCGTTGGTCCATAATCGTGTCCAGGCATGACAGTGGTGCTTTCCGGCAGTTCCATGACTCTTCGCAGGGAAGCACCCAGGGTGGGCCTGTGGCTGCAGGCAAAGTCGGTGCGTCCGCTGTCCCCCACAAAAAGAGTATCCCCGGTGAAGAGTCTGCCGTGACCATAATAACAGACCCCGCCGGGTGTATGACCCGGGGTGTGCAATACTTCCAGGCGGATACTCTCGCCTATATGCAGGATGTCCCCGTCCCGCAGGACAGTATCAACTTCCTGTTTGTAGTGGGGTACGTCCTCTTCGTGCATGGCTGTAAGGGCCCCGGTTTCCCGCCGCAAGAACGAGGCCTGGTCGGTATGATCGTAATGAAAATGGGTGGCCAGGATATACTCCAGAATTAGCCCGTGTCTTTGTAGGGTATCCAGAAGCAGTTCAGCATCCGCTCCGGGATCGATAACCGCTGCCCTGTTGGTAGCAGGGCAGGAAAGGATGTAGCAGAAATTATCCATATTGCCCACCTTGAGCTGTTTTACTTCCATGGTTCCTCCCTAATAATTCTTGATATTTTCTGTTGTGAACGGCTGCGGCAGTATGTCGGCCATAGTGCGCACTCCTTGAGGGGTCATGATCATCATGTCAGGGCCGCCGTGCTCCAGGAGAAGCTGCCGGCATCGCCCGCAGGGCACAAGTACCTTGCCCTGGACGTTAACGCAGTATACGGCGGCCAGTCGTCCGCCGCCGGTGGAGCACAAATGCGAGATCATAGAGCATTCAGCGCATAACGTCAGTCCGTAGGAGGCATTTTCCACATTGGCTCCCCGGACCAGCCTGCCGTCCAGGGTGAAGCCCGCCGCCCCCACTGGATAGTGCGAGTAGGGCGAATAGGAACTGTCCAGGGCGCCGACTGCAGCGCGGCGAAGCCTTTCCCAGTCCGGAGAGGCCGGCCCGGGCATCCGGACATCCTTATCATCCCCGGAGACTGTACGGAACGGTCTTTGCTCCAGCAGAGAACTCTGAAGATAGTTGAACAGCACTGTTTCGGCTTTTTCGCTGAAGACCTGCAACTCTTCCGGGGTGGATCTCACCTGGTCATCCTGCAGCCGATCAAGCAGGGTAGAGCAGATCATGGCGAAGCTGGAGAAGCCCCAGTGATTCAGGTAGCCGGCGAGCATGGCCCCTTCCATCTCAATGTTGCGCACCCCGTTGTTGTACAGCTGCTTCAGCCACTCAGCCCTGGCTTCCGGCGTTTCGAAGCAAATGGCACCGTCCAGGCGGAACTGCTCAAGAAAGAAGTCGTTGCCGGCAACTGTTTTTCCGGGGATAACTTCCTGGCCGTTTTCAGCGCCGGCCGCGATGATCTCCCGGCAGGTCAATGCCGGGAAGGTGCCGTTAAACCAGTATTCACCATCGCCACCGCGCAGGAGCCGGTAAGGTCTGAGATCGCTCATGAGCCCGGCAGTGGAAACCACCACGCTGCCGCCGGGCAGCCCCACCCCTCCACTGGTGCCCACCCGCACCCAGAATACCTGGTCCATGGACTCCGAATCGCCGTTTTTGAGGAAGTACAGCATGCGCATGAGTTCCTGCACAGCGATGGAGGCGCTGGGCATGCCCATTCCGTGAGAGGCGAACAGGATCCCGGAGGTGTATCTGGTGACGAACCTCTCCTCCTTGGGGAATTCCAGGATATCGGCACCGTGGTTCAGAATGCTCCAGTGCCTGGCAAGGTCCCTGATGCGCTCGCCGGATCCGGCAATCACGATGGCCCGGACTCCGCGCAATCTCTCCAGCAGAGCTTCATTGCTGGATATCCCGAAGTGGTAGTAGAAGTCGGTCTGCGAACCGTCCAGGATCCGGTCCAGATAGGCGCGGTTCATGTTCTCGGTTTTCATGGTTGACCAGTCTCCTCTCGATTCCGAGCTATGTATTACAGGCAGGTTTGTCCCAGAAGCCAGCACATTATCTCAGCATAAAAGCAAAGGCCAGAAAATTACGCTTGCTCAAAAAAATATAGAAGGGTATATGTAATACTAATAGCGTAACGCTATGATTCAGGCTCGGGCCGAAACTATTTTCACAGGAGGTGCTGCAATGGGTATCCAAAGATTGGTATTCGACAAAAGGCTGTGCATGTTTATTCTGGCGTTTTATTCTTTAGTAGCCCTTATTCCTTCCACCGGAGAAGCTTCGCTCATCGAAAGCCGCCTTTCCACCGGAGAGAAAATGTC
>PWGS01000127.1 GCA_003554505.1 Desulfonatronospira sp.
AACTATTCAGAGGGTTCTCGGTATTGATTACTGGCACAAGGCCAGGAGACTGTCCCCAGCTAAGTACTTACTGAGCAGATTCACAAAACTTCGCATCTGTATTTTTTGTATTTGTTCAGGAAAAGTGTCGCGGGGACTATCCACCTGGCCGGTTTCGGCATTCCCCTGAATGGTTACGTTTAATCAATACACAGGAAGTTTACGTACAATACATGAAAATACAAAATCATAGCATAAGAGATAACCGACCTGCTTTTCTTATAGCAGAGATCGCCCAAGCCCACGATGGTTCTCTTGGCATGGCCCATGCCTATATTGATGCTGCAGCCGGGGCCGGGGCTGATGCGGTCAAGTTTCAGACTCATATTGCCGCTGCAGAGTCCACCCTGGATGAACCGTTTCGTGTCAGGTTTTCACAGCAGGACGCCACCAGGTATGACTACTGGAAGCGCATGGAATTCACATTTGAGCAATGGCAAGGCCTAGCTGCACATGCCAGGGAGAAGAACCTGATTTTCCTTAGTTCTCCTTTTTCACTCCAGGCTGTGGAATTGCTAAAAAAACTTGATATGCCGGCCTGGAAAATCGGCTCCGGTGAAACCGTATCCGGTGACCTTCTGGACGCAGTTATAGATACTGGCAAACCTGTTTTGGTCAGTACCGGCATGAGTAACTGGCAGGAAATAGACGCTCTGGCTACGCGCTTAAAACAGCGAAACCAGCATTTTGCTCTTTTTCAATGTACCAGCAAGTATCCTGTAGACTTTTCCGAGGTGGGGCTGAACATTATCCAGGAAATTAAAAAACGCTATAATTGTCCAGCAGGCCTGTCCGACCATTCAGGCAGTATTTTCCCCTCCCTGGCGGCCATGGCCCAGGGAGCAGATATAATTGAAGCCCATATTGTGTTTGACAAGCGCATGTTCGGTCCGGATACTCCTGCATCTCTTACAATTGAAGACTTCAAGCTGCTTTCCCGGGCCAGGGATGCTTTCCACACTATGACATCCAGCCCGGTTGACAAGGATCAAATGGCCGGCGCGATGCATCATATGCGCGACTTGTTTGGTAAAAGCCTGGCCCCTGTTCAGGACCTGCCGGCAGGCACAGTCTTGACAGAAGAAATGCTGTCTGCCAGGAAACCAGGAACCGGCATCCCCCTTGATCAGAAAAACTCTATTCTCGGCAGGAGAGTGAGAAGGGATGTCAGCATGGAGAGACTGTTGCGCTGGGAGGATCTGGATGGGTAAAAAGAAAATCTGTGTTGTTGTCAACAGCCGGGCCAATTACGGCCGCATTAAAAGCTTTCTCACGGCAGTGAAGCAACATCCGGACCTGGAACTACAGCTCATTGTGGGAGCTTCGGCCATGCTTTACCGCTTTGGCTCTGTTATTGACACTATCCGCAAAGACGGTTTTGAGCCTGTGAGCGTGGTCTATTCCATTGTCGAAGGAGAAACCACTTCTACCATGGCCAAATCAACCGGCCTGGGCATCCTCGAACTGGCCACCCAGTTCGAAAACTTGAAACCTGATGTGGTTTTGACCGTGGCCGACCGTTTTGAAACCCTGGCTACAGCTGTTGCCGCAAGCTACATGAACATACCTGTAGCCCACACTCAAGGCGGAGAGCTGACAGGTTCCATCGATGAGTCCGTACGCCACGCAATCACAAAGCTTTCTCACATCCATTTTCCGGCAACCCCACGCGCAGCCGCTATACTTGAACAAATGGGGGAAAATCCTGAGAATATATTTTTGACCGGCTGCCCAGCCATGGATCTGGCCGAAGAGGCCTGCAGGCAGGACTGCGAAAATCTATTTAAAAAATACGGCGGCACGGGCAGGCACCTGAACTGGGACGAGCCTTTTCTGGTGGTCCTGCAACACCCTGTAACCACTGAATATAACAAGGCCTTTGAACAGACCAGGCAGACCCTGGAGGCAATCAAAAGCACTGGCATGCAGACGGTATGGTTCTGGCCCAATGTTGATGCCGGATCAGATGCCGTATCCAAGGCGTTGCGCATGTTCATTTCCAAAAACGGCAATGCTCCTTTTCATTTTTACCGCAATTTTTCCCCCGAGGATTATGTCCGCCTGATCTACCGCTGCGCATGCATTGTGGGCAATTCATCAAGCGGCATCCGTGAAGGATCCTATCTCGGAACACCATGTGTAAATATCGGTTTACGGCAGAACCAAAGAGAGCGGGCCGAAAACGTTGTAGATGTAGAACACGATGAGACCGCAATATATAAGGCGGTCATGAACCAGGTAAATCATGGCCCATACCCATCGAGCCCGCTTTACGGAGACGGCCGGGCCGGAGAAAAAATGGCGGATATTCTGGCCAGGCAACTTATCGACGTGCACAAAAAATTTTATGTCATGCCTGAGAATCAGGGTAAAAACCCCCATACTCAAAGGCTAAGAGGAATGAAGCCATGATAAGGGGGAATTACCTTACAGCCATCATCCCCGCCCGCAGAGGCTCCAAGGGAATACCCGGCAAAAATCTGTATAGAATACAGGGAGAGACTCTGGTGGAAAGAGCCATCAGGCTTGCCCGGCGTTCCCAGCAGGTGGACAGAGTTCTTGTCACTACGGATGATCCTGAAATCCATGAGCTGGCTCAAAACCAGAATGCCGCACCTCCAAGCCTGAGACCTGCTGAACTTGCTACTGATACTGCCCGGACTATCGATGCGGTCCGCCATGTAATAATAGATGCCGGGATTCAAAGCGGCTATATACTGCTTCTGCAGGTTACAACCCCTCTACGTTCTGATGAAGACCTGGAGAACTTCCTTAACGAATTTGAATCCGAGCCTGAGGCAGAGGCAATAGTAAGTGTTGTGCAGCACGACTCTCCCCACCCGGAAAAAATCATGAAAATGGAAGGAAAGTACATCACGACTTACACAGGTAATAACCCAAGTGTGCCCAGACAGACACTCCCAAAAGTTTTTGCCCTGAACGGTGCTTTTTATCTAACCTCCCTGGAAATCATCAAATCCCAGGGCACCTTCCTGCCCAGGAAAACCATTGCCTACACAATGCCTCCAGAAAGAAGTATTAATCTCGATGGCCCGCTGGACATACTTCTTCTGGAAGCCTTGCTGGCCAAAGGCAACAAGCTGCAGGATCTACAGGGAAATTAATATGATACTGCATATAGGGCTTCCCAGGACCGGGACCACGACTCTGCAAAA
>PWGS01000003.1 GCA_003554505.1 Desulfonatronospira sp.
ATTCTGTCTGGATGTACGCGCATGGACTGGACCTTTCTGCTTGCAGGTGTCTGAGTTTGTGAATATAAGCAAAAAGCATGCTGACCATCAAGTGTTCTGGTTGTAAAAGCAAGCTTTTCAAGTATAAAAAGGTGGGTTCTGGAGAGGTCCTGCGTTGCCACAAGTCCCGGATAACCAAATGGTTTGAATGCCTGGAGCAGGAGGGAAAGATCTCCTGTCCCTGCGGACAGGTGGTGGGTATTGATCAGGGCAGGCTTTACAAGATGAACTCCAGTGCCTTTACCTATACCGGCACCAAGGACAACAAGTAGGTTCTACAGCCGTAAAACCCCAGCGGCCAGTTCTTCCAGGCCCGGCACATCCAGCAGCTTTACCTGTTTGCCGTTTATTTCTATGAACCCTTCTTCCTTCATTTTGCGGATCACCCTGGACAGCGTCTCAGGGATGGTGCCCAGAAAGCCGGCCAGCTGGGACTTATTCAGGTCCAGATCGAATTGATCCCGCCCCAGGTTTTCCCTGATGAGCAACAGGTGCGTGGCCATTCTGGCCGGGACCTCCTTGAGGCTCAGTTCCTCCACCTTGGCTACCATACTCCTAAGGCGCATGGACAAAAGACCCAGAAGATTCAAACCCAGGTCAGGATTTTCGCCTATAAGCCGTCTGAACTGTCTGCGGGGGAAAAAGAGAAGTTTTGTGTCTTCAAGGCAAAGGGCGTTGGCGGGAAAGTTCCTGCCTGCGAACACGGCCACCTCGGCAAATATCTCCCCGGGCCCGAAAATATGCAGGATATGCTCTTTGCCCAGGGGCGAGGACTTGAAAATTTTCCCCTTGCCCTGAACTATCCCGTAAAATCCCTCACCGGGATCGTTTTCCTGGAAAATCATCTGGCTGGCCTTAAAATGTCTGGTACCGGCAATGGCTGAAAGGGCCTTCTTATGCTCCGGCTCCAGAGAAGCAAAGACCGGAAATATGTGCAGGTCTTGGGACATTTACTGGTTCTCCAAAACGATTACATGCAAGCGTATCGACATATTTTGAGGCAATCAGCACCTTAACCCTGAGACTCTGTCATAAAAAATAAGAAAAATTTGTGCTATGGCGCTGGAAGTTTCCGCCTTTGTCGGGGTCGGGGTCGGTATCGGAATCGGTATCGAAAATACCCGGCAGCTTTTTACATGACTTTGCCTACAGGATTTAATTCTGACTTCGACCCTCTCCGAGCTGTAGGCTCTCCGAGCCGGAAGCCGATACCGATACCGATCCCGACCCCGATGATAAGCGTAAGCATAGACAGTTAAGTGGCCAGGGGTAACTTTTTCGCTTGGGTTGCGGGCATAACCCGCAAAAATTCTTGTCTGTTGTTTTGACTTAAGTCAAGGCATAAAAGTAAAGAAGCTTATTTTTGCTTTCAAGTCAACAAGTTTAAAAAAGGATGTATACCAGGCCGTTTATGCAAGATAGCAGGAAGTCTCAGGAAAAACGATTGCTTCAGAACGGCATATGTTTTATAAACAGTAACATAAAACAGTAGGTATTTATGAAAGCCATGAATATATTTGAGGAAGGTACTTTCAGCGACCAGGCCGTGAAGAAAAACCTGATTCACGACAGCCCGTATTCAAGGTAAGAAAAAAAGAGCTTTATATAGATGCATATAAGTCTCAGTTGCAAGTTCGTCCTGGGCTGCAGTCTGGTACTGCTGGTGGCCATGGGAGGTGCATTTTATATTCTGAATGAGCGCCAGGAGCGCTTTATTGTGGAGCAGGCCGAGAAGGAAGCCAGGGCCATATTCCAGCAGCTGGTGGTCATGAGGGCCTGGATAGCGGATCATGGAGGGGTTTTCGTGGATAAATCCCGGGGCAGGCCGGAATCTTTTTATCCTGCCGGAATGGAGATTATCCATGAAAGCGGCCGGCGGTACAACCTCAAGACACCGGCCATGGTCACCAAGGAACTGGCTCATTATGCCCGGGATGAAGAGCTCTACTGGTTTAATATTACCAGCCTGGAGCTGATGAATCCTGAAAACGCCCCGGACGAAATGGAAAAAAATGCCATTCTTTCCTTCCGGGACAAAGGCAGAACTGAATATATCAGTACTGTGACCGAAGATCAGGAGAAGTACCTGCGTTATATTGCTCCGCTGTATACTGAAGAATCTTGTCTGACCTGCCATGGACATCAGGGCTATGAAGCAGGCGATGTGCACGGGGCTATCAGTGTGACTCTGCCCATGAGCGATGTTCTCCAGGTTGCTGATGAAAACCGCCGGACCATGTTCTGGGCCATGGTTTTCAGTGTGACTTTTTTAAGCTCGGCTATGCTGGTCATGATGCGCAGACTGGTGCTCGGACCTGTCAAAAGCCTGGGGGAGAATATCAGGCGGTTTTCAGAAGGGGAATATGAGCCCGGGGGGCTGCAGCCCAGGGGTGATGAACTGGCGGAGCTTTCCAATGCGTTTGCGGACATGGCCTCAAAGATCCAGGAATACCACCATGATCTTCAGGACAGGATAAAGTCCGCCACCAGCGAGCTGGAAAGCACCAACAGCAAGCTCGTTCAGGCCAATGAGCGGCTAAATGATCTAAACCTTAAAAAATCAGACTTTATTGCCCGGGCCTCGCACGAACTGCGCACCCCGCTTACCTCCATCAAGGGTTCCATGGAATACATTGCCGCCCGCATAGAGTCTCTTTCCCACCGGGACAGCAGGGCAGATGAGTGCCGTCAGCTTCTTGATTTCTGTGCCCTGGTCCAGAAAAACGCCGACCGTCTCATCCGGATGGTCAATACCATGCTGGATCTGGAGAGGATGGAACTGGATCCGGAGGGACTTCTCGTGCGCAAGGACTTTGATCTGTCCAGGCTCATCCAGGAAGTTGTCCGGGATATGTCCATGACCGGAACGGATAAACAGGTACGCCTGGAAGACTCTGTAACGGAGACGCTCATGGTGCATGCGGACAGGGAGCGCATCCGCCAGGTGCTGGTCAATCTTGTCCAGAATTCCCTCAACTACGCCCCTGAAGATTCGCTTGTCACGGTAAAAGCCTTTTCGGGACAGGGCAGGACAGTGGTGGAAGTCCTGGACCAGGGTCCGGGAATAGCGCAGAAGGACCGGGAAGATATCTTCAACAAGTTTACCACCCTGGGCAGCAGACAGGGAACCGGCCTGGGGCTGGCCATTTGCCGCGGCATAATCGAGGCGCATGGTGGAAGCATCCAGGCCCTGGAGCCTGAACAGACACCCGGGGCCCGACTGGTATTCACCCTGCCGCCGGCACGTACCTGAAGAGCAGGAGGCTAGACAATGCAGGACAATATTCCGGTAATACTGGTCATTGATGATGATCCGGATATTCTCATGGTTCTCAGGGCCAATCTTGAAATGCACGGGTTTGAGCTGCATACCGCTGAATCTCTTACGTCGGCCAGGGAACTTCTTGCTCAATTTCCCCCGGACCTGGTCCTTCTGGACCTGATGCTTCCTGACGGGGATGGAATGGACTTTTGCTGTTATATCAAGACCCGTTTTTCTCAATTGCCGGTTATTATGCTCACTGCCCGGGACAAACTGGCCGACAAAGTCGAAGGCCTGGAACTGGGCGCTGACGACTATGTAGTCAAGCCCTTCGAGATGCCCGAGCTTCTGGCCAGAATCCGGGCCAGGCTGCGTTCCGGAGCCACTGAGCAGTCCCTGCAGATAATAAGTGCCGGGGAGGTGGAACTGGATATGCTTAACCATACGGCCAGGGTAAGAGGGCAGGATGCCCGGCTTACTCCCAAACAGTTCGATATACTCGCCCAGCTTGTCCAGTCCGACGGCAACCTGGTAACCAGAAACCAAATAAGAGACCGGGTATGGAAAGAGTCCAAGCCCTATTCCTGGAGCCGGGTCATAGACGTACATATCCAGCATCTGCGCCAGAAGATAGAAATTGATCCTGCCAGCCCACAATTGATAATTACAGTGGCCGGCAGGGGGTATCGTTTTCAGGAAACCTCCCGGTGATAGTTTGGGTTGAGAAAAACAAATTAACTCAAATTTTACCTTTTCTTTTATTTCTTTTTACATATATTGAGTTATAACTACCTTCAAAATCACAAAGTCAGATCCAAGTGTAAAAATCCCCCGGAGTTTCAGAAACCGCAGTTTACAACCGGTACTCAGTAAATCAGGTAAGGGCTCATATCTTCAGTCAAAACTCGGCTCTTCTGTACTTTAAGCTTTGCCGTTTGCAGAGGCATAAATATACCAGGTAATATTCAAACATGGAGGTGAGCTTATGCAAGTAAGGTTAAAAGACAGAAGTTGCAGGCCAGTGGTATTTTAAAACCAAGGAGGGGTTTATGACAAAGGAAAAAACCCGGCAGTACGGCGCCGGCAGGGCCGCCATACTTATTGCTTTGCTGGCAGGGGTGGCTTTAACCTTGGTAGCCGGGTTCACCTACAGCCACACGGACCAGCCCGAGTTCTGCGGCAGCTGCCATGTCATGTATGAGGCGACAAGAACTCACCAGCAGTCTGTGCATGCGGATCTGAGCTGCAATGAATGCCATGCTCCGCACAGCGCTGCTCCGAAAATGCTGTTCAAGTCCTGGGCAGGAACAAAAGACATGTATAAAAATACATTGGTAAAGGTTGACGACGTGATTCAGCCTTCTGACTGGAGTTCAAGGGTTGTTAATGACAATTGCACCAACTGTCATGCCATGACCGGTCTTAATGTAGACGCGGACATGGCCAAGGATCAGTGCATAGATTGTCATCGTCAGGTGCGGCATATGCGGTCAACTCCCGTAGCTGAAAGGAGGGAAGCAGATGAGTAAGAAATATTTAAGCTGGGTTCCGGCATTGATGCTTACCTTGGTGTTTGCTGGATGCAGCGAGGTCCCAGAAGCCGAAACTCCGGTTTACGAAACTGATCTCACTGAAGAGGAAGCTGAGCGCAACAGTGCATTCGAAGAATACTTTCCCTTGCAGTACCAGACCTATCAGCGGCTCAAGGCTGAGGATTTTGACTATGGAGAGGGCGTGATGACCGAATACGCCGGTTCTGTTGCCCATCCAAAACACATGTGCGACGACCTGCCTGAAGGATATAAATACTGTCAGCCTTATCTCAAAAACCTGTGGCTGGGATATCCCTTCAGCTACGAGTACAACCGGGCCAGGGGGCATGCCAACGCTGTGCATGACATTCTGGATATCGACCGGTTGAACAGGTACAGTGAAGAGGCCGGACTTCCGGCTACCTGCTGGAACTGCAAGACCAACAAGATGCCCGGGTATATCGAGGAATACGGGGATGATTTCTGGGCCATGGAGTTTCATGATTTCAGGGAGGAACACGATCTGGAGGATCATGCCGTTGGGTGCAATACATGTCATGACCCTGAGGACATGAGCCTGCGCATCACCAGCGTCCCTCTGACCGAGGCCCTGGAAAGACAGGGAGAGGACTGGAGGGATGCTTCCAGAAACGAGATGCGCTCCCTGGTCTGTGCCCAGTGTCACGGGGAATACTATTTTGAGCATGAAGAAATAGGTGTGGCTGCCAAACCCAAATTTCCCTGGGATCAGGGCAAAAATCCGGAAGATATTTATGAATACAAGAAGGGTTTCGGAATCACTGACCGGGAAGGATTTGAAGGCTGGTTTATCGACTGGACCCACCCGGTTTCAGACACGCCCATGATCAAGACTCAGCATCCGGAATACGAAATGTGGCACGACAGCACCCACGGTGCAGCCGGAGTGGCCTGTGCAGACTGCCATATGCCCTATACCCGCATGGACGGCAAGAAAAAGATCTCCAGTCACTTTCAGACTTCCCCCTTGCGTTCCATGGAGGCCATCGAGAATACCTGTGGACAGTGCCATACGGACAAGTCTGCGGAATACCTGAAAGACCGGGTTATTTATTCCCAGGAAAGGACCTGGGAGCAGCTTATGGAGGCCCAGCGGGAATCTGTGCGGGCTCACGAGGCTGTAAGGCTGGCTTCTGAATATGAAGGAGAGGTCAGGGATGAATTTGATGATCTCATGATCCAGGCCCGGGAAAGGGTGCGCAAAGGCCAGTGGTTCTGGGACTATGTCTCCGCGGAAAACAGCGCCGGCTTTCATAATCCGGCCAAGGCCATCGATACTCTGGCCAAATCCCAGAAGTACAGCCGCCAGGCCGTGGATTACGCCAAGAAGGCCACAAACTACGGCATTGCACCTGACCTGGAAGGGGACATCAAGGATATTGTTCCCCCAATCGAGGAACACAGCCGTGAACTGCACATGGATCCCGAGCATCTGGAAACCCACGAGTGGCTGCAGTACCTGGAGCCTCACCCGGAAGGCGAGCTTATCTGGGATCTCAATGAAAAAGTAGCCAACTGATAATTGACGCTCCTCCTTGTACCAGTCCCGGTCCAGTCTTCTGGGCCGGGGCTTTTTTTGGAGCAGTATATGGATACCGGGATAACGATTTCAAATGAAGAGTTGTATTATTTTGAGGTGAAAGATGAATAAAGCACTGTTAAGCCTGCCGGCCCTGTCATATCTGATTCTGGGAGCTCATTCATTGAGGGGCTCGGACCTTTTGCAGCTTGTTATGTGGCTGGTATTGCTGGTAGTCGTCCTTTTCTGCAGGAGGGATAGTATCCGTTACTTCCTGGCCGGGACTTTGGCGGTGGGTGCAGTAATCTGGGTGGATGCGGCCTTGAGTATTATGCGTTTCAGGTTGTTCATGGACGAACCATATATCCGCCTGGTCATGATCATGGGCGCAGTTTTTCTGCTCATGGCCGGGGCAATATGTTTCCTGTTCAGCAACAGGGGACGGGAGGTCTTTTATAAATGAGCAGGTAGCGAGCCGAAAATCCGCTATGCATAAATAGTAAGTTTTCAGCTGAGGTCTTTTTTGACTTAAGTCAAGGCAACAGCTTTTTTTCTGCTGTATTTGCCTGATCAGAGTTGATGTCTGAATTGAAACAAAGGGAGGGTAAGGTTATGGCCAAAGTTACGATTGATACTGAAGAATGTATCGGCTGTGAAAGTTGCGTGGAAATCTGCCCCGAGGTTTTCGCTTTTGATGAAAACGAGGAGAAGGCATATGTGATCAAGGAAGAAGGAGGTACCCAGGATTTGATCCAGGAGGCCATAGACAATTGCCCGGTGGAATGTATTCACTGGCAGGAATAACCGGACTTTGCGGTAAAGGTCTGTGCCCGGGAAATAACTTTTTGCGGGCGCAGACTGAATGCCTGAACTCAAGGCAGTAACCGGTTGACTTTTACTCTGGTTATAAATGAAAGCATATGCAAGAAATAAAGAATGATTTCTATCTCATTGAAACCTGCCGGGCATTTTCCAGCCGGGACTGTCCCAACCGTGCTGCAGCAGAACAAAATGCCCCGGATTACCTGCGTAAACTTGTCGAATCTTCCCCCTGGCATAAGATTATGTCAGCCGGGCTTGAAAAAGATCTAAAACCCCACCAGAAATTAAAGATCAGCCTGGCCGGCTGTCCCAACGGCTGTTCCCGGCCGCACATTCATGATTTGGGGCTCATCGGGGCCGGGTTTCCCCTGGTTTACAAATCCTCTTGCACCGGGTGCGGCAACTGCGTGGAGGCCTGCAGGGAAAACGCCGTTGGCCTGCACCAGGATATGGCGGTTATTGACCATGAGCGGTGCCTGGGATGCAAAGAATGCATCCGGGCCTGTCCGGATGGCGCCCTTTGCGCCGGGAAACAGGGCTACAGGATAGTGGTCGGGGGCAAGCTGGGCAGGCGGCCGGTCCTGGCAAGTGAACTTAATGGAGTTTACTCCCTGAAGCAAGCAGAGGCAGTGCTGGACAAGGTTCTGGAATGGCACAGACAGGCTTTTGCTAACGGTCTGCGGGTAAACCACGTCATGGATCTTGAGTCCATATCCTGAACCGGCCCCGGACAAATGAAAGCCCGCTTTCCCAGTCTTCTGCCCCTGGCCGGCTGCGGCCGCCCTGGCTCTGGGTTTTGGAGCAGCAGGCGTAGGAGTGATGCTTTTCATCTCCAGAAGAACAGGGAGCATGGTGCATTGCACGGTTTATTGTCCCCTGGGACTCTTGAGCAATCTCCTGGGCAGAATAAACCCCTTCAGAATCAGGATAGGGCCGGGTTGCACCAGTTGCGGTGTCTGCGTTCGCGCCTGCCGCTACAGCGCCCTGTCCTCCACGGATATTGAGAATGGCAGACCCGGTCTGACCTGCACTCTGTGCGGGGACTGTGTAAACGCCTGTCCCGAGTCGGTGATGAACTACCGTTTTCCGGCTTTGTCCCCCGGACAGGCCAGAACCCTGTTTGTAATCCTGGTAGTCAGCCTGCATGCAGTCTTTCTGGCTACGGCCAGGATCTGATCCCGAATCACCTTCAGGCAAGTACAGCTGCAGGCCTTATGGTCCTGCTGGTTTGTTTTCATCCGGCTGTTTTCAACTTCCCTGGACCATGGTGAATAGTCATCAAAAAAATTATTTTTTTTCTTTCTGCTTGATTTAGGTCAAGGAACAAGAATTCCGGATGATGCACAACTCACTCACGCCGGGGCAGGAAAGTCCTGTTTAAAAGAGACGGAAGCACTCTTGCCCGGTTGGGAATTTTTGATTCATTCTTATAAAACATGGAGGAAAAAAACATGGCCAGAGAAATCAGAGATATCGTAAAAATCGACGAGGAACTTTGCGACGGCTGCGGTCTGTGCGTACCGGGATGCGAGGAAGGAGCCATTGAGATCCGGGACGGCAAGGCCAGACTGGGGGCGGAAAAGTATTGCGACGGGCTGGGGGCCTGCCTGGGTCACTGCCCCAGGGGGGCCATCAAGGTCATTAAGCGCGAGGCGGATTCCTTTGACATGGAAGCAGTGGAGGAAAGGCTGCGGGAGCAGGAAACATCCGGAAAGGCTTTGCAGGAAAAGCCGGAAACAGCCGCCCGGCTGGGCTGCGGCTGCCCCGGTTCAGCCATGGCTGACTTTGCTCCGAACAAGACGCAGTTGTCACCACAGGGCACTGAGAACATCCAGTCGGCTCTTACTCACTGGCCGGTACAGATCAGGCTCGTCCCTCCGCATGCGCCGTTTCTTAAGGGAGCCCATCTGTTGATTGCAGCCGACTGCGTACCTGTTGCCTATCCCGGACTGCATCAGGATCTTCTGCCCGGCAAAAAGATAATGCTTGGCTGTCCCAAATTTGATGACGGCCATGATTATGTTGAGCGCCTGACGGAAATATTCAGGCAGGCGGACATCAAAAGCGTAACCGTTGCCTCCATGGAGGTTCCCTGCTGCGCTGGAATGGTCAAGATCGTGGAAAGGGCTGTTGCCCTAGCAGACAAAGATATGGCTGTTGAAGAAGTGGTCATCTCCAGGCAAGGTCAGGTTATGCCTCAGGGCAGACCCGGGCCAGAACAGTCCAGGCAGAAGCAGATCCCGGTGCAGCAGAGCGGTTGTGCCTGCATGTAGCCATTCAGCAGGGGAGGTTGTGCCGCATTGTTTTAATGATTTACTTCTGAGACCCTGTCACAAAAAACAAGAAACTTAGACAGGATTAACAGGATTGACAGGATAAGCAATCAGCGGCCGGAAGCCGCAGATTGCATTAGCCATCGCCAAAGGCGAGTGATTGCCTTTTGGCCTGGCTTCCGGCCAGGACAAAAATGGTTTTCTCTTAATCAATCTCTTAATCCTGTTAATCCTGTCAAAAAAGCTCTTTTCTTTATTGGGTTGCGGGCAAAGCCCGCTTTGGTGAAGTAGTAGCCAGGCTCCGCGAAAAAAAATGCTGATTGCTTTTAAATTTGACTTAAGTCAAAGATTTTAAAAATACATGCGTTATTCATGTCCCGCAGGCGATACAGTATAAAACAGACAAACGATCCAAAGGAGGCTCATCATGTTTTGTTATCAATGCGAACAGACCGCCAAAGGCGAAGGATGCACCAAGATAGGAGTGTGCGGAAAGCAGCCGGACACTGCCGAACTACAGGACCTGCTGGTGTTTGCCCTCAAGGGTCTGTCCCAGGTGGCCATGGCCGGCCGGGAAAAAAATGTCGTGGACACCAAAGTGGGCCGGTTTATCTCCGAGGCCATGTTTTCCACCCTGACCAACGTCAACTTCGATCCGGAGCGTATTGCCGGCCTGGTCAAGGATACCGTGGAGCTCCGGGATGAGCTCAAATCCAAGGTGTCCCAGGCCGGGGGCAGTGTTCCCGCCTCTGAAGCCGTCGGCTTTGTCCCGGAAAACACTATGGAAGGCATGGTCTCCCAGGGGGAAAAGCATGGAGGGATCGCCGACAAGGATCCCAACGAGGACATCCACTCCCTGAAAGAAACCGTTATCTACGGCATCAAGGGTATCTGCGCCTATGCCGATCATGCGGCCATACTGGGACAGGAGGACGACGCTGTGTACGAATACGTCCAGAGGGCCCTGGCTTCAACACTGCGTGAGGACCTGAGCCTGGAGCAGTGGATTGAACTGGCCATGGAATGCGGGCGCACGAATATCCGGGCCATGGAACTGCTGGATGCCGGCAATACCGGAACTTATGGTCATCCCGAACCTACAAAGGTTCCCCTGGGACCCAAAAAGGGCAAGGCCATCCTGGTTTCCGGGCATGACCTGAAGGACCTGGAAATGCTCTTGAAGCAGACCGAGGGCAAAGGCATAAACATTTATACCCACGGCGAGATGCTGCCATGCCATGGTTATCCGGAACTGAAAAAGTATTCCCATTTTCATGGTCATTACGGCACTGCCTGGCAGAATCAGCATAAGGAATTCGATGCCTTTCCCGGTCCCATACTCATGACCACCAACTGTTTACAGAAGCCCAGAGATTCCTACAAGGACCGCATCTTTACCACCGGCCTGGTGGGCTGGCCTGGAGTGGCCCACGTCAATGGTGACCAGGAAAGCACCTCCCTGCTGGAACGTCTCAAGGCAGTGGTGGGCATGGCCAGCAAGGGAGAGAGTGAAAAGGACTTCAAGCCGGTTATTGACAAGGCCCTGAGCATGGAGGGATTCGCAGATGATGAAGACAAGGGGCATGTCATGGTGGGCTTCGGCCGCAACGCGGTCATGTCCGTGGCAGATACTGTCATTGATGCAGTCAAGGGCGGCAATATCCGGCATTTCTTCCTGGTTGGCGGCTGCGACGGAGCCAAGCCCGACCGCAACTACTACACGGAGTTTGCGGAGAAGGTGCCCAGCGATTGTGTTGTGCTGACCCTGGCCTGCGGCAAGTTCAGGTTCTTTGACAAGGATCTTGGTGAAATCGGAGGAATCCCCAGGCTTCTGGACGTGGGGCAGTGCAACGATGCCTATTCCGCGGTAAAGATCGCCATGGCCCTGGCCGAAGCCTTTGAATGCGGAGTAAACGACCTGCCTCTGTCCCTGGTGCTGTCCTGGTATGAACAGAAGGCTGTGGCCATTCTATTGTCCCTGCTGGCCCTGGGCGTCAAAGACATCCGCCTGGGACCTTCACTGCCGGCATTTGTCAGCCCCAACGTCCTCAATTATCTTGTGGAAAACTATGACATAAAGCCCATAAAAACTCCTGATGAAGACCTTAAGGCTATCCTGGGATAAACCGGCTGTAAATAAATGTACTGTAGAAGCGGCCCGGGGCTACTGCTCCGGGCCGTTGTAACCATCTAAGCATAAGAGGCGGCCGGTTTTTAATCTTTGACAAAACAAGATGTAAAAGCAATGGGCTTGTGCTGCATCAAAAAGGAGAAGACCATTAAAACAATGAATATTTATCAGGAAGGCACATTCAGCGACAAGGCCATGAAAAAGAACCTGGTTCATGACAGTCCTTATTTCCGGATCATCAATTTCAACTTCAAAGCCGGTCAGGAACTGCCCATACATTCCCATGAACTCGAAGGTGAACTCAGCATCCAGGTGCTGGAGGGTGAAGGCGAGTACCTGGCCCAGGACGGCACTCTGCCGGCCAAAGCAGGTGACATACTGGTCTGCGCCATCAGTGAGCCCCATGGCATCAGGGCGAAAACCGATATGCGCGTCCTGGTGACCATAGCTCCGCCTCTGTAAGTGAGGTCTCTATAACGAGTCTTTTCATGGTTATGGAAAAAGGCCGGGAAAAATTAAGAGGCTCGGAAGTTTAACCTTAAGAACTGAAAGGAGGGCATTATGGCTAAGGTTGTTTATGTGGACGAAGAAGCATGCACCGGGTGTGGTACTTGTGAGGAGCTCTGCCCCGATGTATTTCAAATGGATGAGGAAATTGAAAAGGCCCATGTGATCAAGCCCGAAGGGACAGACTGCGTAGAAGAAGCTATTGATACCTGTCCAGAAGAGGCTATTTCCTGGCAGGAAGAATAGTATAATAGTAACCATACAGGGGGGGGGCGATGCCGGCCTGGCTATAGTCCCCGGGCCTTGTAGCAGCAATCACCACCGAGCCCCCCTGAATGGTTGCGTTTACCCAGTTAAACTGGCTTTAGGCCTCCTGCGTAGCAGGGTTTGACCGGGTGAACTCCTGTCGGCGGGGTTGAAGGGGGTTACTCTTTGAAGAAGTTGGGATAAAATTATTTTTCATTCTGGAATTTTCCATGTCATACACCACAACATCAATAAATGGAATCAGTATCCGACTGACCAATGAACGATGGGGTCATATTGTTGAGGAACATGCTGAGTTAGCGAAGATTAGTGAAGATTCGTGGAAAAAACTCTTCCTCTTCTCTTAAACTGAAGATTCGTGGAACCAAAAAGAAGCTTATCCACCCCGGTTAAATCCTCTACGAGGTGCTTACGCATTTAACGGGGCAGGCGAATCCCCACGAATCTCACGAATAATCAGTGACTTTCGGTGGACCAAAAATTTGGACGGGGCAGACCCTGTTCCCTAAGTGCTTAGAAATGGATATTTTAGCTGAAATTCAAGAAAAAGTAAGCCAACGTCAATTTGAGTTTTCCAGGCATGCCATGGATCAAAGTATTCTTCGGAATGTCAATGTGGTTGAAGTTGAAGAGGCTGTGATGTCTAACTGCGAGATCATAGAAGATTATCCTGAGGATAAGTATGGGTCAAGCTGCTTGATATTAGGCTTTACCAAGCAAGAAAGACCTTTGCACATTTTGACAAGTTATCCAAATCGGCCAGTGCTAAAGATAATAACAATTTATGAACCTGATCCTATTGCTTGGAAAGACAATAGGGTTAGGTTAAGACAGACAGGTGCGGAGGTAAGATCATGCAAGAAACAATGATTGATACTACTGTTACATATACTATTGTATACATGGACAAACTTTATGTAATAGAAAAGGTTCCAGCACGCGTTTGTCAAGAGACAGGCGAAGAGTTCTTTGCCCCAGAAACGGTTGAGCATATTCATTATCTGATTAAAAAAGGAAAACAGCCTGATCGCGTGATTGAAGCTCCAGTATATAATTATTCGTAGTCATTCATTGATGTGACTGCAAAAAATCATTTTTGCAGTCACTGAGAATTTTTAAAATTCCAGGGCGAAGCAGACCGCCTGTGCTACTTGGTGCATTTTCCTGGAATCAAGAGTGGTAATGATGGAGCCGACCTTATTTGTGGACACTGTTTGCAGATGGTCGCAGCTTACGGCGCAATCCCGGGGCATCCCGTCTGATGGGGATAAAAACACTTCTGAAGGTATATCCCGGATAGTGGTGGTAATGGGCGCGATTGTGTGGGAACTCGTCAGCGCTTACCGGGTGTTTTTCATAGCCCTGTCTGTGCTTTTGCTCCAGAAGTTCACGCTTATATCGGTCCAGGGCTTCCTGCAGAGCCTTCCTGGTAAAGGCGGAACGACTTGTCTGGAGTTGTCGGGTTATCTGGTCCACTTCCTGGACCAGTTCTTCATCGATGGTTATTTGAACTGTCTTCATATTCCATCTCCATGTCAGTGGCTTACTCCTCAGACCCTGCTTGCCCCGTGTATCTTCTTCCAATACACTGGGGTCATGAAAAACAAGAACCACGCGAAGCGCGTGGCAGGCCTTAGACAGGATTAACAGGATTGACAGTGATAACCTTTTGGCCTGGCTTCCGGCCAGGACAAAATGATTTTTTTCTTTATCCATCTCTTAATCCTGTTAATCCTGTCAAATAGCTCTTTTCTTTATTGGGTTGCGGGCATGGCCCG
>PWGS01000226.1 GCA_003554505.1 Desulfonatronospira sp.
AGCCAAGCCATAATAAACCTCCGATTTAATTAGTTTAACAATAGTGATTAAATTGAACCTTGAAACAAAGTAATTTGGGAGTTAGTCAAAATAACAAAGCGATGTCAAGCTGGATTTTAAACATTATTTTTTCAAGGATCACCAATGAGATATAAGGGAATCAATCACGTGGCGCTGGCTACCAACGATTTAGACTCCACCATCAGGTTCTGGCGGGATCTTGTGGGCCTGCGCCTCATCGCCGGCCTGGGAAGGCAGGGTTACCGCCAGTATTTCTTTGAAATCGGCCCCAGGGACATGCTGCTTTTTTTTGAGTGGAACCATGTCCAGCCTCTTCCTGAAAAAGACCACGGGGTCCCGGTTAAAGGTTCTTTCGGCTTCGACCACCTGGCCCTGGAAGTAGAAACCCTGGAAGATATGTGGCAGATCTACGACCGCTTCAAGGCCGCCGACATCTGGGTCTCCGAGATTCTGGACCACGGATTTATTTATTCCTTATATTCCTTCGACCCCAATAACATTCCCATTGAATTCTCCTGGGCCAACCCGGAATTCGACCTGCGCCGTAATCCCAGGATGCAGGACAGCCGGCCGGTATCCGAGGCCCTGAAAGGGCCCGAGCCGGTGCCGGGCGTCTGGCCCACAGTCCAGGAACCCACTCTCAAGCAGGAGAGAAAGGTCTATCCTGGAGAAGGCAGCGAATTACGCAACAAAGAGAATAAATGGTGAAAAACTCCCTGAACCCGGGGTGTGCAATGCAAATGAGCCGGCCGTGCCGGCTCATTTGTCAATGTCTGTTAATCAATTGTCTGGTCCAGTCAAGGGATCAGGCCTCAATTTCCCGGCGAACTCCTATACCCACCTTCCAGAGAACAGTGATGATCAAAAATCCAAGGCCGTAGATGCCCAGGGTAATGAGTATCTCCGGTCCTGTGGGTGCGTAAGTAAGGACTTCCTTCATGGGAGTGGGGACAAAGCCTGCTGTAATGAGCCCCATGCCCTTTTCGATCCAGGTGCTGATGAGAACCAGGACACAGGCAAAGGCCAGGATGTTGTCCGCCTGCCGGTTTTTGGGAAAGAGCAGGATAAGCAGGGCTGAGACGCCGGCCAGTGTAGAAACCCACATGAAAACGGACAGCATGGTGTGCCCTTCCAGACCGAAGTAGAGATATTCCCAGTGGGCCAGCTTGTCCGGGACCATGCTGTATGCCGCGGTGAATATCTTACATCCGATGAGAAAGAGATATGCGGCCAGGGCATAGGTGACAATCTTGGCCAGGGACTGGATTGCTTCACGGCCCGGATCCCATATGGCGAAGATCTTTACGGCAAAGGCCAGCAGGATTAAGAGGGCCGGTCCGGCGGCAAAAGCCGAGGCCAGAAAGGACGGAGCCATGGAGGCTGTCAGCCAGAAGTCGCGTCCGGGCAGACCGGCATACAGAAAGGCCGTTACAGTATGAATGCTTATGGCCCAGGGAATGGAGATATAAATAAAGGGCTTGATCCATCTGGGAGGCCCTACCCGCTTGCGTTCAGCCTGCAGTGTCACCCATCCGATGAGAATGTTCAAGAACAGGTAGCCGTTTAAGACCACCATATCCCAGAACAGTACCGAACTGGGCGTGGGATAAAGAACAACGTTCCACAGCCTCTGGGGCTGGCCCAGGTCCACAACAACAAAGAGCAGGCACATGATAATGGTGGCCACGGCCATGAACTCGCCCAGAATGAGCATCCTGGCGAAGGCCTTGTGGTTGTGCAGATACATGGGGATGACCATCATGACCGCCGAGGCGGCGACCCCCACCAGGAAGGTCAACTGGGCGATGTACAGTCCCCAGGAGATGTCCCTGTCCAGGGCGGTCACCGAAAGCCCCTGATCCAGCTGTTGCAGGTAGGCCCCGAAACCCACTCCAATGACCGCCAGCAATACCAGCAGCCATATCCAGTATAAAGCGCTTCCTTTTATTGCCTTCTCGAGCATTTTACACCCCTTAGCTTAGATTAGATAATAAACTTGTGGCTCAGTGCCCAGTTTGGGTTTGCGCACCAAGGAGTATCTATCTCTCAAGACCTTGCGGACCTCAGACTCGGGGTCATTGAGATCCCCGAAGTAGAGGACTCCTTCGGCGGCCTCTACGCAGGCCGGACGCTCTCCCTGATCCAGTAGATGGGCGCAGAATTCGCATTTTTCCACCACGCCTTTTTCCCTGGTAGGAAAATCATGAGACAACTCGTCTTCGTTCAGAAAGTTTCTGGGGTTGTGATAGTTGAAGCTTCTGGCACCGTAAGGACAGCCGGCCATGCAGAAGCGGCAGCCTATGCATCTGTGAAAGTCCATGAGCACGATGCCGTCATCACGACTGAAAGTGGCCTGTGTGGGACAAACCCGCACACATGGGGGATTATCGCAGTGATTGCACAGGGTCAGCAGGGACAGTTTTGCTTTTTCCTCCACCTGGTAGGTGTGAATATGGTCATAGAAAAGCGTCTCGTAGGATTCCGTTCAGAGCCACTTGATATTCTGCCTGGAGTCTATGTCCGGCACATTGTGCAGTTTGTGACAGGCCTCAATGGCCTTGTCCATGATTTCCTGGGTAAGTTCCCTGGTATCAATGGCCATGGCCCAGCGGTCTGCTGTCAAACCATCCTCGATCTTGCTGTGCAGCGGACGGCTGGCGCTTGCCAAGGAAGGGCAGATACTCCAGCCAAGGGCTGCAAGCCCGGCAATCTTCATGAATTTTCTTCTGCTGCTGTTCATTATATTCCCTCCCTAAGGCTCAATGTGGCAGTCCCAGCAATAAGGATCCACCGCTGTAGCATCGTGGCAGCGATCACAGAACTCCTCCTTGTTGTCGTGGCAGTCCATGCATGTCTTGGTCAGACTCATGAGGTAACTTTCCTGCTTGAGTTCGCTCCAGTACATCTGGTAACCGTCGCGAACATAGATATCCCGCCACTCGTCGAGCATGTTCATGTGCTCGGCGCGCATGAACTCCGTGCTCTCGATACACCTTTCATAATCTTCCGGAAGCTCAAGCTCGGGGGTGGAGTAAGCGTCAGCCCCGAGATTATACCAGAAGGGAAAGGTCATAAACAGGGCGAATATGATCAGCCCCGGAATGATCTTGTTGGCATCGTACATTATTCATCCTCCTTACCAGGCAAAGGTTCACCCCGCAG
>PWGS01000190.1 GCA_003554505.1 Desulfonatronospira sp.
CCCTGCTTCTGGATTATTACATACCCAGAGTATGCAAGGAGATGGACATCAAGCCCAAAAAGTATTCAAAAGAATTTCTAAATGCCTGCCTGGAATACGACTGGCCCGGAAATGTGCGCGAACTTGTAAACGCTGTGAGCAATTCCTGTTCCAATGCCCTGAACGATAATGAATTATATATATACCACCTTCCTGTAGAAATCAGAGTACATCTGGCAAAGAGAAACATGAACCTGAACGCTGACAATGATGCAGCATTCAATAATCCAGCGGTACCAGGCAATGCTTTAAGCCCGGAGGCGGCACCTGTTTCTTATGCTGCCGGAACAGGCAGTTTTCCTACTTACAAGGAATCCAGGCGCACAGTTGTGGATCAGATGGAGAGCAGGTATTTGAGGGAGCTGTTGAAGCACTCCTCCCGGGACTTTAAAAAGGCCTGCAATGCCTCAGGCCTTTCCAGGGCCAGGCTTTACGAGTTGCTCAAGAAACATTCCATTTCCACTAAACATCACTGAAGAGCCCGTGTATGGCCTTACTGAGTTCGTCAGGGGTTACCGGCTTGAGAAGATATCCGTTCATCCCGATCTCGTAGGCATGGTCGATATTTCTGTTTGCTGTATGGGCTGTAAGGGCTATTACAGGCACTCCGGATATGCCTGCATCTGCATGCCTGCGTATACGGGCCGTGACTTCAAAGCCATCCATAAAAGGCATCTGCAGGTCCATGAGGACAAGGTCGTATCTTCCACCCTGTTCCAGGTCCTCCAGGGCCTCCGGGCCATTGCTCCTGACAGTGACTTCATGCCCCAGTTCGCCTAACATGTGCACCATGATCTCCTGGTTCACCGGAAAATCCTCCACCAGAAGAACTTTCAGCTTTCTGCCCTCCAAGACCCGGCTGCGTTGTGCTGAACGGCTTTCCAGCATGATTTGCTCCCCAGGCTCAAGAGGCACTCTTACGAAAAAACGGCTTCCCTCTCCAGGAGTGCTTTCCACCCATACGGCGCCGTTCATCATCTCCACCAGGCTTTTACATATGGCCAGGCCCAGCCCTGTTCCTCCCTGCCTTCTGGAAAAGCCTTTCTCAACCTGGACAAAGGGTTCAAAAATTTCATCCTGCCTCTCCAGGGGGATGCCCATCCCGCTATCTACAACCACAAAAAGGATCTCCAGGTTGTCTTTGCTGCTGTTAAACAGGCTGGCCCCGAGGGTAACGTTTCCTGCATCGGTGAACTTTACTTCATTGGATACCAGGTTCAACAGGACTCGCTTGATAATATACCCGTCTCCGCGCAGATACAAAGGCACATCTTTTTCTCTGACCGTCTTGAATTCGAGATCTTTTTCCAGAATCTGGCCGTGTAAGGCAACAGCAATGTCCTCAAAAACAGTATCCAGGCTGAAATCCTGTTTTTCCAGACCATAGCCGCCGGATCCAAGCTTGCTGAAATCCAGGATCTCATTGACAATCTGCAGAAGATCATTTGCCAGTTTAGCTATATTCTGGACATTTCTCTTCTGTTCGCCATCCGGATAAGACTTTAAAAGCATGGCGCTTAGGCCGATTATTCCACTGATGGGTGTGCGCACTTCGTGACTGATATTGGCCAGAAAGCTGCTTTTTACCTGGTTGGCTTTTTCGGTTTCCCTGACGGCCTTCACCAGCTCTTTTTCACTGGCCCTCTTTTCTGTGACATCCAGCCCGGCTTCCCACTCCTTCCACCCGGCAATGGGATACTTGCTTGAAAGCCTGCTCCATTCTATGATCTTCAACCTGCCTGATTTATCCATGACCTCCAGTGCGCAGGGATTCTTACCGTCGTAGTTGTCCCAGCATTCCCGGGCCTTCTGCTTTAAATCCTTGTCCGGATAAAGAATGTCAAATGCCCGGGGGTTCTGCTGCATCTCCTTGGAAGTATAACCCAGGACTCTTTCGCTCTCCTTGTTCCAGAAAAGAAAATTGTCCGACTCATCATGTGCATGGACAAGTACAGGCAGACTGTCCACCACCGCACACAGCCTCAACCAGCTTTTGCGCAGTTCCTCTCGGGCCTGTACCAGCTCTGAGATATCATTGAAATAAAACCCCGCCCGGAATACTTGTCCCGAATCCTCGACCACCGGAGAGATCTGGACTTGAAAATGGGCGTCCCCTATCTTCTCTTCAAATCGCAGGGGTTTGCCGGTGCACAACACTTTTTGAATCCTGTCCATGTAATATTCAAATCTCTCCCATTCCAGAAAGTAAAAAGCATTGCAGCCGGCGATACTCCCCGGAGACGTGCCGAATGCCCCGGCAAAAGACCTGTTCAGGGCAAGCATTGAGCCGTCAAAGTCCACAAGGAATGCCGGATGTACAAGAGAGTCTATAAAAGACTTGAACAGCGCATTGCTTTTAACCAGCTTTTTCTGCAGCTCTTTTCTATCTTCTATTTCCTGTTGCAGCCTCTGGTTCAGGAAGACAAGACTTCCGGTCTTCTCCTCCACCATCTGCTCCAGCCTGGACCTGAACTCCTCCAGCTGGAGGAGCATGGCTTTTTCGGAGGTTATGTCCTCGGCTATACCGGCTCGCTTTTTGACGCCGCCGTTCTCTATAACCGGGTAGGACCTGACCCGTATCCACCTTACAGCATCTTCAGGAAGGACGATCCTGAATTCAGCCTCTATCACCTCACTGGAAAAAAAATCCTCTTGAATACGCCTGAAGACTTCATCCCTGTCGTCAACGTGGATAGACCTGTAGAATTCCTGCATGTCGCTGTAGACCGGCCCGGCAGGTCTTTTCCAGATCATTTCAAACCCCGGAGAAAGATACAGCATCTTATCCCTCTCTCTCACCCAGAAAACACTGGAAACATGATTCACGAGGTGAAAAAAGACACTCTCTGTCTTCTCAAGGCTTTCAAGCCTTTCAACAGGGACTTTTGCAGTACGCCCGTATTCAAAAGAGCTGCATGCCTTGTCCAGCAGTCCCGTCAGAAACAAAAAATCCGGAAAAAAATCCGGAGAAAAGGGACTGTTGAGACATACGAGCAGCCTCCATTCACCCTGCAGCTTGAAACTGTAGCAGTGCAGATTATAATGAAAGGCGCTTACCCAGGACTCATAACCTTCAATCTCCAGCCGCTCCAGAATCTCCAGGCAGGTTTTTCTGGGATTTTCCA
>PWGS01000283.1 GCA_003554505.1 Desulfonatronospira sp.
ACAGGGAGACGGCAATTCAGCAGGTGCTCGTCTCCAAAAGGGCTGATAATCGATGACAGACTATAGAGTCTTGTTGCTGTCACGATTATGAACACTTCCCTGCGCATGAAGTCATCTTTACCAGGGGAATGGTAGAGGAGGCGGGTTCCCCTGGGTCGAAGGGGGCTTGGAGGTTGTTGATATAAGCCATTTCCAGCGGGAAACAAACGTAAAAAAGCCCGGCCGCAAAGCAGATTTGCGGCCGGGCTTGAACACTGGCAACCATTCAAAATGCTGTGCCCCTGTTCTTGCTCTCTGATAATCGGTAAATTGATGTAACTGTTCAGCACATTTTGTGTGTACTCTTGTTCTGGCAAAACCAATTATCATGGTGAACAGTTTACAAATTGATAAGAGTTAGTAAACCACCCTTCTGACCCCTTCAATTTCCAGGAGTTTTTCCTGCATCTCGGGAGTAGGTTTTTCCTGAATGGTATATATAGTCTGGGCCAGGCCATCCAGACGTCTGGAATTATTTTCCTGAATGTTCACCCCCATGTCGCCGAAGGCTGTGCCGAATTTACCGAACATGCCCGGCTTGTCCTCGTGGGTAATGAAAATGGTATAAAGATCAATACCTTCGTCGATGACAGTCTGCCCCACATTGACTGACTGCCTGAAGTCCCCGTATTTTAAATACTTGGAGACCACATCGGCAATTTCCATGCCTGTCTTGCGGGCGGCATTGGCTGTGGAGGCACCCAGGTGAGCACTTAAAACTATATTGTCCAGTTCGGTCAGTTTGCTGGTGAAAGGCTCGCCTTCGCGCTTGGGCTCCTTTTCGTAGCAGTCCAGAGCAGCTCCGGCAATCCTGCCGTTTTTAAGCGCATGGTAAAGAGCGTCTTCCTCCACATTTACCCCCCTGGATGCGTTGATCAGAAAAGCGCTGGATTTCATGCGCTCCAGTTCAGGCTCTCTTATCAGAGTATGGGTGCCACCGGTGTTTATGCTGACAAAGTCCGCCTTGTCCAGGACGTCTTCCACGGAATCCATGTAGTCCACTTCCGAATCCATCCAGCGCTGCATGTCAAATCCGATGACCTTCATATCCAGGTCCTTGGCCTTGGTGGCCACGGCCTGTCCGATACGCCCGCAGCCGATAAGCCCCAGAGTCTTGCCCTGCAGTTCCACTCCCTTGAACCGGGCCTTGTGCCAGATGCCCGATTTCAGTGTATGATGGGCAAAGGGAACCTTGCGGGCAATGGCGAACATAAGCCCGATTACATGCTCTGCAGTGGCATTTATATTGCCGTGCGGAGCGAATTTGACCACCCCCCCGCATTCTTTGGCCGCCTTTAGATCTATGTTGTCCGTGCCCACTCCTCCGCGGCCGATTATCTTCAGCTTGCCCTGCCTGGTGGTGGCTGCCTCGATGATTTCCCTGTTCACCTTGGTGGCACTGCGCACCAGAAGGGCGTCAAAATCAGGCAGATCTCCCAGCAGATCTTCATAATCACGCTTCTCGGTATCTACGCTGAAACCTTCACGGCGCAGGAAATTGACAGCTTCATCCACCAGTCCGTCATTTGCAAGAATTTTCATAAGGGAACTCCTTTGCTTAACTTTTACGGTACGGCTGCACCCCTTAAGCCCGCAATATGCCTTTGAGGGTCTGCAGGTATTCATTCAACAGGTCCATATTCATATCCCCCATGTGACCTATACGGAAAACCGCTCTTTTCCCGGCCTGCTCCAGGGCGTCATTGAGCTTGCCGTAACCCGGGTCAAACAGGTATCCTTTCTCCCGGAGTATCTCCTTGATTTCCTTAAGTCTGGACGCTGTTACACTTTCAGGCGCGCGCACGCAGGTCACAGTCGGAGAGCGGTGGCCTTCGGGAGCAAAGAGCTCAAAGCCTTCAAGTCCGGAGACGAATTCATGCACTGCATCGCGCATCCGGATATGTCTTTTGAAACGGTTCTCCACTCCCTCCTCATTTACAATGTACTCCATCTGCAGATACATCTGGTTGGCCAGAGTGCAGTTGGGAGTGGTCAGGGTCTGAAACTTTCTGGCCCTGGGCAGCTGGGCCAGTATGTCGGAGACAAGGCCCCGGCTGGAAACCTTTTCCGCCTTGCCCACCGCTTCCGGACTCACAAAAGCTACTCCGAACCCGGCAGGAAGCCCCAGGCTTTTCTGGGTGGAGGCTGTGTACATGGCACATCTGGTATCAGCGATGTGACTGGGGGAACCCCCGAATATGCTGATTCCATCCACCAGGGCCAGGGCACCGGACCTGCGGATGACCTCGCAGGCCGCCTTGATATCATTGGTCACACCTGTGGAGGTCTCGTTGTGGGTCAGGGAAACCACCGCAGGCCTGTGCTCATCCAGGGCTTCCTGCAGCCTGGCTGTATCTATGCAGGAACCTGGATCAAACTTCAGCTGGACAGCATCCTTGCTGTTGACCACGGCGATCTTGTGATAAAGATCCCCGAATGCCCCTACGGAAACATTGAGCACCTTTTCTCCGTCAGCTACCAGGGACCTGATGGAAGCCTCCATGGCAGTAGTCCCGCTGCCGTTGAAAATTATCACCTCGTAATCATCCGGTGCACCGGCCAGAATCTTGAGGTTTTTCATTATGGGTTCAAAACGTTTGCGGTTTTCTGCGTCCCTGTGGCCGAATTCAGGCCACAGCCCTGCCTCACGCACTTCTGGACGAACATAAATGGGGCCGGTAATAAAAAGCTGTAACTCGGTAAACGGGCTTTGCATCAACTTCTCCTCCTGATTGATTTCCAATACTGGGCAACACTAAAAAACACCAGACCGTCGTGATGACGGCTCAGCCCGAGAAGGCGACCATATAGACCGGGCTGGGTCTGAGACAATAAAAGTATCAAGGGTAATGCAACTTGAAAAGATTCTTCAGGTGGGCATTGCAAGGCGGCAATGGCGTAATTAAAATATTTATTGCTCCTTTGAAAAAACTTTTAATTAAAAGTAACTGTTCAGCACAGTTTGTGTGTACTCTTGTTCTGGCCATCGGTGTCGGGGTCGGCTTCCGGCTCGGAGAGCCTACAGCTCAGAGAGGGTCGATAGAAAACCGAAAGCCAAAGTTGCGTGGGGCCTTCCCCAACAGCTTCGATACCGATCCCGATTCCGATACCGACCCCGA
>PWGS01000195.1 GCA_003554505.1 Desulfonatronospira sp.
GGTTGAGGCGGCCCCAGGCTGGCACTTGCTCTGGACGAGCAAAAAGAAAACGACAATGTATATGATTTAAAGGGCTTTCAATTCCTGGTGGACAAAAATCTCATGCAGACTGTAGCTCCAATTCAACTGGATATGACAGAAGGCGGTTTTATAATAAAATCCAGTCTGCAGGCAAGTGCCGGAGGATGTTCATCTTCCTGCTCCTCCTGCTGATTCCTGGATGTGCGCATGTATTACATAATGGCCATGTCTTTAAGGCCGTGGCCATTTTTCTTGTTTGATTCTAATTTTCGCAATTAATTGCGGTCATGGAGGTTTTTCAGTATGCAGTGCGATACCATAAAAAAAGGGGGGGAATGCACTTTTATGACAGCCAGGGGTTGTTCTTATAAAGAAGGACAGTGTTATCCCATAGTGGAAAAATGCAACGGTTGCGACCGCATTCACGAGTTCGGAGGGCAGACTTACTGCAAAAGCTACCCTGAACCGGCTGTGAAGTGGGAGCACAATGCCTGCAATTTCGCTACACACGTGCAGGCCACATTCGACAAAAGCGGCCAGGTCAAGATCAACCCCATCAAGGCTTCCAAGCGCGCCGCCAAAAAGAGATAACATGTGCCTGTGCATACGCCGGAAGCAAGCAAAGCTTCCGGCGTATGCATGAACCTCTGCGGTCAGTCATGCAAGAAATCATACAATATCTGGAAGATCAAGCTGATAAAGTGGTGCAGCTGCAGTCAGGCCTGGTTTCCATTCCCGCACTGGGACCGTCCAATGAAGGGGGAGGTGAAAAGGAAAAAGCCGATTTCCTGCACAAGTATCTGCGTGAATGTGGATTTGAGGAAATAATTGAAATCCATGCACCTGATCAACGGGGGGAATGCGGGTACAGACCCAATGTGGCTGCCTGGATCCGCGGCCGGGATACAACCAGAACGCTCTGGATCATCAGTCACCTGGATATCGTGCCTCCGGGCGATTTATCCCTGTGGAAAAGCGATCCCTACTCCCTGGAAGTTGATGCAGACACCCTCACGGGCCGTGGAGTTGAGGACAACCACCAGAGCATAGTTTCATCCATCCTTGCGGCCAGGGCTTTTATGGAACAGGGTATAAAGCCGGCTGTCAACCTGGGGCTTATCTTCGTGGCTGACGAGGAAACCGGGAATGGCTACGGACTGCCTTATGTTCTGGACAATCGCAGGGATCTTTTTAAAAATGATGATCTTTTCCTGGTTCCTGATTTCGGCACCAGCGATTCCACCATGATGGAGGTGGCTGAAAAGAGCATGCTCTGGCTGAAGATATCTGTTCAGGGCAGGCAGGGCCACGCCTCGACCCCGGAAAAGGGGATCAATTCCCTTTCAGCTTCCGCTGCCTTCATACTCCAGCTGGAAAAGCTGCATGAAATTTTTCCCGACAAAAACCAACTCTTCAGTCCGGCAGGCTCCACTTTCTGTCCCACCAAGAAAGAGGCCAATGTGCCCAACATCAATACCATTCCGGGTCTGGATGTCTTTTATCTGGACTGCCGTATACTGGCCGACTATTCTATCCAGGACGTGATCAAAGAAGCCCGGAGCCTAGGTTCAGACATTGAAAGGAAATACGGGGTGAAAATTGATTACGAGATTGTTTACCAGCAGAAGGCGGCCCCGCATACAGATCCTTCCAGTGAAGTTGTTCAAAGGCTTGCCCGCGGCATTGAGAAGGTTTACCAGGTTAAGCCCAGGCCCCAGGGGGTAGGCGGGGGCACCGTGGCGGCCTTTCTCCGGCACAGGGGATACAGCGCCGTGGTATGGGCCACCCTTGCAGGCACGGCGCACCAGCCCAACGAACGCTCCAGCATTGGCAGCACTCTGAAGGATGCCCAGGTCATGGCCCTCATGGCCATTGATGATCAGACGGGCTGAACACTGGTTGAAGAAATATCAAACCCCAGGATGACACGTTCAGCCATAAACTACCAGGAATGACAAAAGAACTCCCCGAGGTTTTCGACCTGATTATTGTCGGGGCCGGCCATGCAGGCTGTGAAGCCGCTCATGCAGCGTCAAGGCTGGGCCTTGCAACCCTTGTTCTGACCAACAACATAGACCGTATCGGACACCTTTCCTGCAATCCAGCCATTGGAGGCCTGGCCAAGGGGCACATGGTCAAGGAGATTGACGCCCTTGGAGGGATCATGGGGCTGTGGGCCGATGAATCGGGTATTCAGTTCAGGCGGCTCAACACCCGCAAAGGACCTGCCGTGCAGGCCACCCGGGCCCAGATGGATCGCAGCAGGTATCTTTTCAGGGCGCAAAACACCCTGTTCTCTCTTGAGCACCTGTATATCATGGAGGCTTTTGCCCAGGACCTGCTGGTAGCCAGTGACCGTGTCCGGGGTGTGCGCACCGCCTTTGGCCAGGATTTTTTCTCATCAGCAGTTCTACTCACCACGGGAACGTTTCTGCAGGGTCAGATCCATGTTGGGCTTAAGAGCTGTTCCGGAGGGCGGCTGGGAGATCCGGCATCCGCCGGGCTATCCCGCAGCCTGAAAGAACTCGGCCTGGAGCTTGGACGGCTTAAAACCGGTACGGTCCCCAGGCTCTTGAAGGAAAGCATTGATTTTTCCGTCATGCAGGAGCAGCACGGGGATGATCCTCCTCCGAGGTTCAGTTTCCGGGCGGTTCCGGACCCCCCGGGGCAGCTCCCCTGTCATATTACCTATACCAGCAGCAGTACCCACGACTGTATAAGCTCCAGCCTGGAGCGCTCGCCCATGTTCCAGGGCCGTATTCACGGAACCGGCGCAAGGTATTGTCCCTCCATAGAAGACAAAGTGGCCAGGTTTCCGGAAAAACAGCGACACCAGATCTTTGTGGAACCCGAGGGGCTGGACAGCCACGAGGTTTACCCCAACGGCATCTCCACCAGTCTTCCCCTGGATGTGCAGAAAAAGATGCTTCAGACCATTCCCGGCCTGGAAAAAGCCATTATTGTCCGTCCCGGCTATGCCATTGAATATGACTATATTCATCCCACACAATTAACGCCGCACCTGGAGACCAAGGCAGTGCAGGGGCTTTATGCTGCCGGGCAGATAAACGGCACATCCGGGTATGAAGAGGCCGCAGCCCAGGGGCTCTGGGCTGCGTTGAATATTTATGCCCGCAGCCACGGCACTGACTTTATCCTCAAAAGGGACCAGGCCTATATGGCCGTGCTTGTGGATGACCTGGTAACCAGGGGTACCAGCGAGCCCTACCGCATGTTTACCTCCAGGGCGGAGTACAGACTGCTTCTAAGGGAAGACAATGCCGATGAAAGGCTCACTCCCCTGGGCAGGGAAATCGGCCTGGTGGACGATGCGCACTGGAAGGTTTTTACAGTCAAGCAGGAGCAGAAGAAAAATATCAAGGATGCCCTGCAGTCGATAATTATCCGTCCGGACCAGTCCACCGTCAAAATTCTGGAACAGATTGGAGCCCATCCTCCCAAAAGATCAGCTTCCCTGGCTGAACTCCTGAAGCAGCCCGGCTTGAGCATTCAGGACCTGAGGCCTTTCTGGTCCGGGTTCGAAGATTACGGTCCCGGCATTCTGGAGCAGGTCCAGACAGACATCAAGTTTGAGGGTTATATCAACCGCCAGCATGAAATGGCAGAGCGCACCCGGCATCTGGAGGCTACCAGGCTGCCGCATGACCTGGACTACAGCCGGGTATCAGGCCTGTCCAGAGAGGCCGTGGAAAAGCTTTCCTCCATTCGACCCGAAACACTGGGCCAGGCTGGACGTATTTCCGGCATAACTCCTGCAACCCTTTCTGCATTGCAGATTTATCTTAAAACGGGTAAAAAAGACTCGCAGCAGCACCAAGGGCATTGAAGCATTTCTGTGGAGCAGGCAATCTCTCGTTTTCAGGCGACTAAAGGGTGCCGCGCTTCAAGCACTTGAGTTTACCCTCAAGCATCAAGAAGTAGTGCCTTGTCCACCGAATAGCCGGCATCATTCAGCGTATACTTGTTCCACCCGCAGAACTGGCCACGGATGTCCCAGGGGTTTCATGACGCTCAAATATTCAGAACCGGTTGTATGGACATGTAAAAAAAGGTCTATTACAATCGGGTAAAACAGACCCGGCAAGGATGGGGCGGAAGAACAGCTGGTGCAGAAATATTTTCAGTTTTCCCGCGAAAAAGAATTTGTGGTCTGGAAAAAGAATGAAGAAGGTTTGCATCTGAACAGAATTTTATCCAGGGAGGAAAGACTTGGAAGAGGCTTCGGAAAGTAAGCTGGGGAGCATGATCCGCAGAATGTTCAGTTCGCGCTGTGATGCCCCGCTGGAAGAAGTCATCCGGGAGGCCAGCGAAGAAGGGGAGATAAAAAATGAAGAAGTACGTATGCTTCTTAATATACTGCGTCTGCATGAAAAACAGGCTGTGGAAATTATGGTCCCCAGGACCGACCTTGTATGCGCCGAAGAAAACGACGCATTGAAAGAGGTGGCGAAGTCCATATTGCAGTCAGGACACTCCCGCCTGCCTGTATACCGGGAGAACAAAGACCATATTGTGGGACTGATCCACGCCAAGGATCTGCTGCAGCACTTTTTTGAAAATAAAGATGTCTCGGTGAAATCTTTGATGCGTGAACCTCATTTTATGCCGGAAACCAAAAACGTCAGACAGATCCTCATGGATTTCCAGAACCAGAAGATACATCTGGGGGTTGTTCTGGACGAATACGGCGGTACTTCGGGTATTGTCACCCTGGAAGACGTGCTCGAGGAGATAGTGGGAGAGATTGAAGATGAATACGACCCTCCACGTCCACAGGAAGTACAGGTCATGGAAGACGGGAGCTACTATGTTGCCGGACGCACCTCCCTTGACGAGCTGGCTGAGCTTGGCATCAATATTCCCACGGAACAGGTGGAGACAGTGGGAGGCTACGTCAGCCATCTGGCAGGAAAAGTTCCAGTAAAAGGCGAGGAATTCTCGGACGAGCTTTTCAAGTATGTGGTGCAGGAGGCCAACACCAAAAACATACAATGGTTGAAAATAAGGCCCCTGGATACATGATATTTCCCAGAATTTTCAGACAGGGCTTCTTCTGGGCCTGTCTTTTCATTTGTGTTGCCGGTTTGTTCCTGGCATTTCCCAATCCTGTTCTGCAGATACCCTTTTTTATCTTTCTGTTTTTCCTGGGACTTAATTATATTGCCTTGAATACCCGCAGCAGAGGGGAGGCGTTCCGGCTGGGCCTTCTTGTTTCCGGCCCGGCTTACGCAGCCAGCCTGTACTGGATAGTGGTCCCTGTATATGTTTACGGGCATTTCCCGCTGGTTCTGGCAGTGTTTGTCCCGCTGCTGCTTGGGTTTGTCCTGGGACTCTTCAGCAGTCTTTACGTAATCCTGGTGCACATTATGAGCAGGCGTTTTTCATGGTTTGCTCTGGGTATTTTCGGCGGTGCTGTCTGGGCCTCACTGGAATTCGCCAGGGAGTACGTGCTTACCGGATTCCCCTGGCTGGTAGCTGCCCAGGCTTTCAGTGTCTGGCCGGAATCCATCCAGGCCGTTTCCATCGTGGGAAGCTACGGACTGGCCATGCTGCTGGCTTGCGCTGGTCTCTGGATCCATCAGGGCAGGAAGCTTCCTGTTCTAGCGGCCCTGGCTCTGCTTGTTCCGGTGCTGGGTCACGGTTATTTCCTGAAGCATGAAGATCATGACGCCCCGTCTAAAGATATCCTGATTGTTCAGGGCAACCTGGACCAGGATATCAAGTGGGAAGAAGAGATCCAGATGAAAACAGTTGAAAAGTACAAGGAACTGACCCAGCAGGCCCTGCGTGAAGAAAAGGCGGATCTGGTGATCTGGCCTGAAACCGCCATGCCTTTTTACCTGCAGGAACAAAGCCGTATGAGCTTCATTGTTATGAATTTTGCCCAAAAGCAGGATGTCAATCTTATTACCGGCGCTCCTGCCTATGAAATGCTGGACGACGGCATAAACTACCAGCTCCATAACAGGGCTTTCTGGGTCTCTGAAAGGGGACTGATAAAAAGTTTTTATGATAAGGAACGTCTGGTCCCTTTCGGAGAGTATATCCCCTGGTCCGAACACCTTTTTTTTCTGGATCGCCTGGTGGCCGGCCCCATGGATTTTTCCCCGGGCAAGTCTACTGCTCCCTTGAAAAATGAAGAACTTGCCTTGGGCATGCTCATCTGCTACGAAATTATATTTCCGGGACTGGTCAGGGACAGAGTGCAAAGAAGCGCAAACGTCCTGATCAACATATCCAACGATGCCTGGTTCGGCCCTACTTCAGCCCCGAAACAGCACCTGCACCTGAGTGTATTGAGGGCTGTGGAACAGGGTCGTTATGTGGTCAGATCCACCAACACCGGTATTTCGGCTTTTATAGATCCTTCCGGCAGAGTCTATAAAAGCACTTCGCTTTTTCAGGAGGCGACCCTTTCAGGCCGGGTCAGGCTTCTGGATGAAAAAACTTTTTACCACGTCTGGCACTGGCCCATCAACTGGACCCTGGCGGGCATAAGCTTTGCTGGACTGGCGCTTTGCCTGGTTCTGCCGGCAAAGAAGACTTTTTCCTGATAATCTTACATTTATAATAAATCATGATTCAACAATTATCCGACCTAAAAGCCCGTTCCGATCAGGTTCTTCAACGCTTTACATCTTTCTGGGGGCGGCTTTGACCTGGAATCCCGGAAACAGAGACTGGAGGAAATAGAGCATGAGCTTTCCAGGCCAGGGGCATGGGACAATCCTGAAAAACTCACCCCCATCCTCAAGGAAAAAAGCAGTCTGGAAGAAAGCGTCAGCAAATATGAAAACCTTTACAGTTTACAGGAAGAAGTAAGAGAATGGCTGGATTTTGTTGAAAAAGATCAGTCCCAGGAGGTTATACAGGCGCTGGAGGACAGTCTTGGAGCCCTTGGCAGGCAGCTTGAAAAGCTGGAACTGGAAGCCTTATTAAGCGGCAAAGACGACAATAATCCCGCAATTGTTTCCATCCATCCCGGGGCAGGAGGCACTGAAGCCCAGGACTGGGGGGAGATGCTGCTGCGCATGTACACCAGGTGGGCCGAAAACAACGGCTTTCGGTTGGATTACCTGGATTATTTACCCGGAGACGAAGCAGGAGTCAAAAGCGTGACCCTGCAGGTTACCGGAGAGTACGCTTATGGGTTGCTTAAAAGTGAAAGAGGTATACATCGTTTGATCCGCATTTCTCCTTTTGATTCATCAGGGCGCAGGCACACCTCTTTTGCTTCGGTTGATGTTTATCCCCAGGTTTCCGATGATATAAACATCGAGGTCAAAGAAGATGATATGCGGGTGGATGTTTTCAAATCCAGCGGTCCCGGGGGGCAGCATGTCAACAAGACCAGGTCAGCTATCCGGATAACCCACCTGCCAACGGGGATCGTTGTCCAGTGCCAGAGCGAAAGATCCCAGAGACGTAACCGGGAAGCCGCTCTCAAGATTTTGAAGGCCAAGCTTTACGATCAGGAAATGAAAAAGCTTGAGGACGAGAGGCAGGAAAAATATGCGGCCAAGGACAGTATAGCCTGGGGCAGCCAGATCCGTACCTACCCCCTTCATTCTTACCGCCTGGTAAAGGATCACAGGAACAACACCGAAATCTCCGATGTAGACAGAGTCCTGGACGGAAACATTGACGAACTGATCCGAAACTATCTCCTGTACAGACATGGGTAATCCCAATTGAACAGGATACCTGGCATAAAAACAGGAAACCAGGGATTATACGCACTTTTTTTTTCGACGAACCTCTTTTGGAATTTCTTCAGTCAAACAAGCTAAAAACCTCTTGATTTTACTTTCCATGTAAGCATATAGTTTCATTTGCTTTCATGATTTTTTAAGTTCCGTGGAATTATAAAACAGGAGCCAAGCCATGAACAAAAGCGAATTAATCAAGCGTCTGGCTGAAGAAAGGGATCTTTCCCTGGAAGAAGCCACTGAGATTGTAACAATTTTTTTTGATTCCATGAAGGAGGCTCTCCAAAACGGTGACAGGGTGGAAATAAGGGGCTTTGGCAGTTTTAAGATCAAGGAGTATGAAGGTTACCAGGGCAGGAACCCCAAGACAGGAGAGTCTGTTCAGGTAAGTCCCAAGAGACTGCCGTTTTTCCGGGCCGGGAAAGAACTAAAGGAATATCTGAATACTTAAGCAGTCTTTTCCTGAGGAGCCTGCACGTTACCTTTTCATTTTCAGTGATGAATCATGCTGGGCCGGGTCATCATTAACGGTTTCGAGTTCAATATTTACGGTGCTCCCGGTCAGCTTTACACTTCTTTAATTCAAACAGGTTTTTCATGGAAATGCTATCCTCTAATATGCAGCCGTTTTTCAAAATGCAGGGAAGCGGAAATGACTTTATCCTTTGGGATAATACAGTTCTGAATCTGCCCGTTGATCATATGTCCTGCTGGGCAAAGGCCCTGTGCCCCAGGGGTTTTGCCATAGGGGCGGATGGAATGATATTTCTGGATAAGCCCCGTACTCAGGGGCATGACTATGACTGGCATTTTTTTAACGCGGACGGATCCAGAGCTGAAATGTGCGGCAACGGCTCCAGGTGCGCCGCCAGGCTGGCGTACAGAATCGGCCTGGCCGGCAGGGAGCAGGTTTTTGGAACTGATGCGGGTGCAATTCGGGCCCAGGTCAAGGATAAGGGCAGGGTCAGGGTGCAGTTGACCGCGGCTGAAAACCTGCAGCTGCACAACCTTCTGAACTTCCAGGACAGCGACCCGGTCAATGTGCATTCGGTGAATACCGGGGTTCCGCATGCTGTGATCATATGCGATGATGTGCACAAGGTAAACGTATCGGGGCTTGGGAGGATGGTCCGCATGCATCCGGACTTTGCACCTGCAGGAACCAATGTTAACTTTGTCCAGGTCAAGGACAGGGGACATGTTTTTCTGCGGACCTATGAAAGGGGGGTCGAGGATGAAACCTTTGCCTGCGGGACCGGGGCTGCCGCCTCGGTTGTGGTGGCCTCTGCCCTTGGCTTGTGTGCAGGTTCAGTCCAGGTGATTACTTCCGGGAAGGAATATCTGAACATCGATCTGCAGGATGAGGGAGTATTTTTAACCGGAAAAGCAGACTTCATCTATCAAGGAATGGTGTTTCTGGACACTTTCGGGTTGAGCATTCCTCGAGTCTGATAAAGATATCCGTCCCAAGTCCTGAAATGAATGATCGCAATTCTTAGCAGGTCGTCTCTGCTTTTACTCTGGTACAGGGGTCGGAGTCATAATCGAAGGCCAATCTGTGAGGGACGCAGCCCAGCTCTTTCGATGCCGGTTCCGATCCCGAAAAAGCATCCCTGTGATGAATAATTACAAAAAGTTATATTAAACAAAGGAGGCTTTCATGCAGTTCCGTGGCGCTTATACTGCCCTGGTGACTCCATTTAAAAACAATCAACTGGATGAAGAAGCTTACCGCAATCTCATCGAATGGCAGCTTGAGCAGGGTATAGATGGTGTTGTTCCCTGCGGCACTACCGGGGAATCAGCTACCCTGACCCATGAAGAACACAAGCGCACCATCAGTGTATGTGTGGACCAGGTCAAGGGCAGGGTGCCTGTTATAGCCGGCGCGGGGTCCAACTGCACGAGCGAAGCCGTCGACCTCACCAGGTATGCCAAGGAAGCAGGTGCTGATGCAGCCCTGCTCATCACTCCCTATTACAACAAGCCCACACCTGACGGGCTCCTGGCGCACTTCAAGACCATAGCCAGGGAAGTACCCATACCGTTTTTTATCTACAACGTACCTGGAAGGACCGGCTTGAACGTGCTGCCGGATACAGTGGCCAGAATTTTCAAAGAAGTACCTGAAGCTGTGGGCATCAAAGAGGCCACCGGCAATCTGACCCAGGTCTCTTCAGTCATCGAGGAATGCGGTCCGGATTTCACTGTTCTTTCCGGCGAGGACTCCATCGTGCTGCCTCTTATGGCTGTTGGAGGACATGGAGTAATTTCGGTCACCTCCAATATCGCCCCGAACATGATGCATTCTTTGTGCAAGGCCTACATGGATAATGACCAGGAAAAAGCCAAGATGCTGCATCTTGAAATGGCTCCCCTGTGCAGGGCCATGTTTTTCGAAACAAACCCCATACCCGTCAAGACTTCGCTGGCCCTCATGAAAAAAATCGAGCTGGAACTCAGGCTGCCCCTGGTGCCCATGCAGGAGAAAAACCTGGCCAGGCTCAAGGAAGTCCTGCAGAACAAGAAACTTATTTAAGGAAGGCTTTATGAACTGGAACGACATCACCAAAGAGGCCAAGGAAAAACTGAAGGGATACTGCCGTGTCTGCCCGGTATGCGACGGCCGCATGTGTGCCGGTGAAGTGCCCGGAATGGGCGGAATGGGTACAGGTGAGGCTTTCAAGGTAAATTTAAAGGCCCTGGGACGATACAGACTGCGCATGCGCGCTGTGCACGGGGTCAAAAATCCCGGCACCGCTCACAAATTATGGGGAGAGGAGCTTAAAACCCCTGTTATGGCTGCCCCCCTGACCGGAACTACCTACAATATGGGCGGGCAGATCACAGAGCAGGAATTTATTGATCATATCATATCCGGAAGCCTTGACTCCGGGAGCATCGGCTTTTCAGGGGACGGTGCTGATCCGGCCATGTTTGACAGCGGAGTCCAGGCCATCCGGAAAAACAAGGGGATGGGTATTCCAATAATCAAGCCCAGGGCCCAGGAAGAAATTATAAAACGTATCCGCAGCGCCGAGGAAGCCGGAGCAATGGCTGTGGGCGTAGATATTGACGGTGCCGGGCTGGTGACCATGGCCCTTAAAGGGCAAGCCGTCGGACCCAAGGACAAATATGAAATCAGGGAACTGGTGGATTCCACCAGGCTGCCCTTTGTTCTCAAGGGGGTAATGACCTCCGAAGATGCCCTGGATGCCCTGGAAGCAGGAGTGTCGACCATAGTGGTTTCCAATCACGGCGGGAGGGTTCTGGATCATACACCGGGTGCTGCCGAAGTCCTGCCGGAAATCGCGGATCTGGTTCGGGGGCGTATGACCATCATCGCCGATGGCGGGGTGCGTTCCGGGTCGGATGTCTTAAAACTCCTGGCTCTGGGTGCGGATGCCGTACTGGTGGGCAGGCCTCTCATCACCGGCGCTTTCGGAGGAGGCCGGGAAGGAGTTTCTTTCGTGCTGAACAAGTATACTCAGGAGCTAATCCAGGCCATGCTTCTCACAGGCATTCCGGATGTTGAAAATGTCTGTTCCGATATCCTGGATTACCGGGACTAGACCGCCGTAATAAAGCACAAAACCAGGAAGGGCAGAAAGAAAAAAATGTCCTTCCTGGCAATCAGGATTTTCTTCCTGAAAGCGCGTTTCACTGTAAGTACTCACCATAAGGATGGTCTTCCCGGGATGGTGATCGGTATCGAAACTGCCGGTTATCGTTCCCCATGACTTCTCCTGTGGATTTTTCTTTCGAGCCTCTCCGAGCTGCAGCCTCTCCTGGCCGGCAGCCGATACCGGCCCCGACTCCGATTCCCGGAATAAGATTAGACACAAGGTGTGCCGAAGAGTTACGTTTTATTTTTCAGTCGCCACCTTCCTGGAGCAGGACCCTGTCTTCCCCGTCTCTTTCCCGGAGCACTACATCCACCTGTTCCTTTTGGGAGGTGTTGACTTTTTTGCCCACAAAGTCCGCATGGATGGGCAGTTCCCGGTGGCCGCGGTCAATGAGCACCAGAAGCTTTATGCACCCGGGTCTTCCGAAATCCAGAAGGGCGTCCAGGGCGCTTCTTATTGTCCGCCCGGTGTAGAGAACATCATCCACCAGTATCAGAATTTTTCCGTCCACGGAAAAAGGGATTTTTGTACTGTTTATTACCGGTGTTGAAGTCATTTTGGTCCAGTCATCCCGGTAAAGATTTATATCAAGTTTGCCCAGCCTGATTTCCTGGCCGGTTTTATCTTCCAGCATTTTCTGCATCCTGGCGGCCAGATCCACTCCGCGACGCTGAATCCCGATGAGCGCCGGGGTTTCAGTCTCAGCTGTCTGTTCCCACACCTGGGAAGCAAGCCTCTCCAGGGTTTTCTGCATCTGTTTGGCGTTTAAAATCACTCGTGATGCCATTTAGTCCCCCTATCAATATTCTTGCAGGGAAAACATTCATCTGGTAACGATCCTTGATCCCGCAAGTTGCTACCTATGAACACTTACCTTGTACAGCTTCGGTTTGACGATGCCATGCCTTCCGGACATGCTTCGGCCTTTGGAAAAAACAAACTTAAAGTATATCTGCATTCTTGATCGGGGTAAAGATGTCTGAAGACAAAAAAACTTTCGGGCTGGACAAGCCCCCGGAGTCTTTGAATGAAAACTCCGGTAAAAACAACCCTTTGGTTATCCTGAAAATTACCGGCATGTCCTGTGCCTCCTGCGTACGCCGGGTGGAAAAGGCCCTTACAGATATTCAAGGGGTAAGAACCGCTGAAGTCAACCTTTCCACGGAAAGGGCCTCTGTCTTCCTGGAAGACCGGGTTCCTGTTGCAGAGTTGACAGGGGCTGTGGAAAGCATCGGTTTTGGTGCCGAACCCGTGGACCAGCGCCAGGCGGTTCTGGATATAGAGGGCATGACCTGTGCCTCCTGCGTGCGCCGTGTGGAAAAGGCCCTTCGGGATGTCCCCGGAGTGCTGCAGGCAGAGGGGAATTTTGCCTCTGAGCGTGCACTGATCACATATACAGGCGGTCCGGAAACGCTTGCTTCCCTGCAGAAAGCAGTGGAAGAGAGCGGTTACAAGGTTGTCCATGCCGGCACTGAACAAAAAGAAAGCGAGGACAGGGAGCGGGACGTCCGGGAGCAGCAGATGAAACGCCTGGTAAGGGACGTGGTTTCCGGAGCGGCGGTGACCACTGTTGTCCTTATAGGCAGTATTCCCCACATGATGCCCATGTGGTCGGACTGGGTGCCCGCCTTCTTAAGCAATGTATATGTTCTTCTGATTCTGTCCACCTACGTGCAGTTCGTTGCCGGCTGGCGCTTTTATCAGGGCGCATATGGGGCTTTGCGGCACTTCACCGCGGATATGAACGTACTGGTGGCCATGGGCACCACCTCGGCCTGGCTTTACAGCGCGGCCATGACCCTTTTTCCGGGCTTTCTAACCGGCCTGGGCTTTCCATATCAGCTTTATTACGATGTAGCCACGGTCATCCCCACACTTATTCTGGTGGGCCGACTCATGGAGGCCCGGGCCAAGGGACGCACTTCCGAGGCCATCCGCCGTCTCATGGGCATGCAGGCCCGCAGCGCAAGGGTAAGACGAAATGGTGAAGATCTTGAAATCCCGGTGGAAGAAGTGCTGGTGGGGGATGTGGTCCTGGTCCGCCCGGGAGAAAGGATTCCCGTGGACGGGGAGATAACCTCCGGATCCTCAACTGTTGACGAATCCATGCTCACCGGAGAAAGCATGCCTGTGACCAAGAAGCCCGGCCATGAAGTCATAGGCGGGACCATAAACAAGGTGGGAAGCTTCCAGTTCAGGGCCACCAAAATCGGCCGGGACACTGCTCTGGCCAGGATAATCCAGCTGGTGGAACAGGCCCAGGGATCAAAGGCCCCCATTCAGAAAATGGTGGATGTGATAGCGGCTTACTTTGTGCCCGCAGTTCTCAGTGTAGCACTTGTAAGTTTTATTTTCTGGTCCATATACGGGCCTGAACCGCAGCTGACCTTTGCCCTGACCACCTTTATCGCTGTGCTCATCATAGCCTGTCCCTGCGCCCTGGGTCTGGCCACTCCCACGGCCATAATGGTGGGCATGGGCAAAGGTGCTGAAAACGGCATACTCATCAAGAACGCCGAGACATTGCAGCTTACACGCAGGCTGCAGACAA
>PWGS01000024.1 GCA_003554505.1 Desulfonatronospira sp.
ATGCAGCATTGCGGAACAATACTGTATCAAAGCATAAATATATGACACTGTTGTCACAAAGCATACCATGTCGACATGTTTTTTGTGTAACTGCTAGCACTGAAAAAAGCAGCCGCTTATAGTGATTGGTTACCGCACATGGAAAATAAGCTGCCGCCCGTCTTGAACTTCCTGCACAATCCCTTTTGTGAAACAATGCACAAAATAATCTATTTTTTGCAAAGAATTGTTAAAAAAATTTCTTTTTTTGGTTGACACGACCATAAGTTCTTGTCTAGGTCATTATCAGTTTCGCCATGATGATGAACCGGCTGATTCTCATTCCTGAAATGTCTAACGTATAAAGGAAGTAGGCCGTTATGAGCGTTTCCTGGCTACATATAGCGATCATCTATTTCTTTGTTCTGGGCATTGTCTTCTTTGCGGTAGTCCCGTTCCTTCTTTCCCACCTCCTGGCCCCAAAAGCCCGGGCCGACAAATTAAGGATGCCTTACGAATGCGGCATGATCCCCCATGGATCCGCATGGGTGAAATTCGGGATAAACTACTACTTCTACGCCCTGATATTTCTGGCCTTTGACGTGGACGTCCTCTTCCTCTTTCCTGTAGCCACCTATTATGTTGAGGCGCCCGATCTGGTCAGCTTCATAAAGCTGCTGATCTTTATCGTCATTCTGTTCGCCTCGGTCATCTACTTCTGGAAAAAAGGAGTCTTTACATGGCCAAAGAAAATCAAGTTCTAACACATGCATATGCTGATACCAGCTATGACGAGCCCATAATCGACCATGCCCCGGTTCAGAAGATTGTGAACATATGCCGGGCCATGTCTCTTTGGCCCATGACTTTCGGTCTGGCCTGTTGCGCCATAGAAATGATGGGTTTCGGCATGGCCAGGTTTGACTCGGCCCGGTTCGGGGCTGAAGTTTTCAGGCCTTCGCCGAGGCAGTCGGATCTGATGATTGTTGCCGGTACCTTCAACAAAAAACTGTCTCCCCTGGTCACAATGCTTTACGAGCAGATGCCCTCACCCAAATGGGTTATTGCCATGGGCAACTGCGCCATCTCCGGCGGTCCCTTTGTTTACAAGAACCAGTACGGCATCGTTGAAGGCGTGGATCGAATCATTCCCGTGGATGTCTATGTTCCGGGATGTCCCCCCAGGCCCGAGGGTCTGCTGGAAGGGCTTTTTCAGGTCCAGAAAAAGATTACCGGCAGACGCTGGTGGCCTGTGCCTGAAACAGCAACTGAAAGCGACAAATGGTAATTTTCACAAAGTCCGGTTTCTTACAGTTACTACTTAAATAAAGTGCTGACAATGGTATCAGGACACAGCGCCGGTCAGCACCTGACAATGTTCTCTGCACCCTGCCCAAGGAGGTAAGTTGATGAGCGAAGAAAACGCCCAGCCGGAACAGGCGGCCGAGAAAACGAAAAAAGCTGAAAGTGCCGCCGGGAAAGAAGCCAGAAAGGAAGAGCCGCAGGGTCCACAATACACCGGATATGACGCCGATTTTTTCGTAGCCGCTCAGGATCTCTTGAATGCTGTCGGCAGGCTGGATCAGGCGGGATACTTTCTGGAAGACGTATCCTGCATAGATATGCAGGAAGGCTTTCAGGTGGTCTATCACTTTGATCGTTTTGATCAGCCCGGCCGGGTGGGTATAAGAGTTATGATCACCAAAGAAAATCCTGAAATACCTTCCATTTATGACATTTATCCCGGAGCGGCCTGGCATGAAAGAGAGGGCTTCGATTTTTTCGGGGTACGCTTCAAGGGCCATCCCAATCTGCTGCCCCTTCTTCTGGCTCCGGACCATGATGGTCCGCCGCCTCTGCTCAAAGAAGAATCTGCACTCAAGGACCTGCACCAGATTTATCCGGATCGGGCGCACACACCCGTGTCCGTCGACAGCCAGGAATTTATCCAGGCAATCACCAACTGTTCCAACAAACCAAGCAGGGATCAATCATGAACCTTGATCTGAGACTAGACACACAGGGGGATTTTTATTCCCAGAGGTTTCAGCCAACCGAGCGCGATGATACCCTGGTCCTGAACATGGGGCCTCAGCATCCCTCCACCCACGGGGTACTGCGGATTCTGCTGGAGATCGACGGTGAATATATTGTCAGGGCTGAGCCTGTGCTGGGATATATTCACCGCATGCACGAAAAGATGGCTGAAGTGATGAGCTATCCCCAGTATCTGCCCAACCCGGGGCGCACCGATTACCTGCATGCCCTGGCCTGGAACTGGGCACACGTGGCTGCCGTGGAAAGGCTCATGGGCATCGAGGTCCCGGAAAGGGCCGAGTACATCAGGGTCATCACCTGTGAGCTCAACAGGATATCTTCGCACCTTCTGTGGTGGGGGGCAATCCTCCTGGATCTGGGGGCCTTCACCCCCATCATGTACGCCTTTGACGACAGGGAAAGGATCCAGGACATAATGCAGCGCAACACCGGATCCAGGCTGACCTACTGTTATTACAGGTTCGGCGGGGTGTCCGCGGATATCGACGACAAGTTCATTGAAGCTACCAGGACTGAATGCGCCAGGCTCAAGGACAGGGCCAAGATGTTCAAGGACCTGGTCACGGACAATTTCATCCTGCGCAAAAGAATGGAAGAAATAGGAGAGATCTCCATTGAAACCTGCCGCAAGTACGGAGCCACAGGTCCGGTACTCCGGGGGTCAGGCCAGCCCTACGATGTGCGGCGCGCAGAGCCCTACTCCATTTACGACCGTTTCGATTTCAACATACCCACCTACGACACCTGCGACTCCATGGGCCGCTACCTGGTGCGCATGGACGAGATACAGGAGAGTATAAAAATAATCGAACAGGCCCTGGATACCCTGCCTGAAGGCGATTATATCCTGCCCAAAGCCCCCAAGCGTCCCAAGCCTCCTGCGGGCGATGTATACTTCGCTTTAGAAGGGGCCCGGGGCAAAATAGGGATGCACCTGGTAAGCGACGGGGGCAAGTCCCCGTACCGCCTCAAGCTCAGGGCCCCAGGCTTTTCCAACCTGAGCCTCTTTTCCGAAGTCGCCCAGGGAACGCTCATCTCGGATGCCATTGCTATTATGGCAAGCCTTGACCTGGTAATACCGGAGATAGACAGATGATAGAAGCAATACCTAC
>PWGS01000101.1 GCA_003554505.1 Desulfonatronospira sp.
ATATAACCGGCAGATTCGGATAATTTCATCTTATCAGGAGACAGAATATGACACATTTGACACAGGAACTGGACAGGCTGAATATGAAGGTCATGCAGATGGTGGTCCAGACGGAGCAGGCCCTGAGTAAGACCGTCAATGCCTTCTCCCGCATGGATGCGGACCTGGCCCAGGAAGTGGTGGACCACGACAAGGAGATAAATGAACTGGAAGTGCTCATTGATCAGTTGTGTCTGCGGCTTCTGGCCCTGGAGCAGCCCGTGGCCAGGGACCTGCGCTTTATCCTGGGGGCCATGCGCCTGAGCAAGGATCTGGAGCGCATAGGGGACGAATCGGCCAACATATCCGATGCCACCATATTTTTAAGCCTGCACCCTCCCCTGAATTTTTACGACCAGATCCAGATCATGGGCCAGAAGGCTTACGACATGCTCCAGGAAGCCATAATCGCCTTTTCCTCTCCGGATACAGAAAGGGCCATAAATGTCTGCCGTATGGATTTCGAGGTGGATGAAATAAACTCAAAAGTCCTCAAGCTCAGCATCGAGCATATGAGCATGAACAGTGGGGCGGTTGAGCAGGGCGTGCAGAGCATAAACATCGCCAGGCGCTTTGAACGGGTGGCGGATCTGGCCACCAATATAGCCGAGACCACCATGTTCATCGTTCAGGGCACCAGCATCAAGCATTCCTGCCTGTTTGACGACCGGGTGTAAAGTCAGCCTTGTGCAATGAAAACCAGACAATGCATCCACTGTCACTGCCCGGTACCGGGCTTTCCACCCAGATGCGGCCTCCGAACGCCTTGACAATGTTTTTGCAGATGGCCAGCCCAAGTCCGGTACCTTTGACCTTTTTTTTGTCCTTTTTGACCCTGTAAAATCTTTCGAATATCCTCTGCTGTTCTGCAGCCGGGATGCCGGGACCATTGTCCTGCACACCAACCCAGGCCTGACTGCCCTTTTGTCTCACCAGCACCTGAATAAATCCCTCCCCGGGAACAAATTTAATACTGTTTTCAAACAGATTCTGAAAGACCTGCCCCAAATATTCAGCTTCGCCACGAACCAGAAGCTGCCCTTCTTGCTCCAGTTCGCTTACAAAAACGATGTTCTTGCCCTCGGTATAGTGACTGCAGTTATTCCAGGACTTGAATATGACCGCCGCCAGATCAACATCATCCAGTGCCACCTGGTCCTGTGTGGATTCAATGCGCGAGAGCTGCAGGATATCATCCAGGAGCCGAATCATATTATCTGTGTTCTTTATGACCACCTGGAGCAGTTCAGTACCTTTTTCCTGCATAATATCCGGATGCTGCAGCATGGTCTCGGTATAGCCCTTTATGGAGGTCAAAGGAGTGCGCAGCTCGTGCGAGGCATTGGCCACAAAGTCCTTGCGGATACTTTCCAGATTCTTCAGGTCAGTGATGTCGTGCAGGAGTATAATTGCCCCGATATTCTGCTGGTCTGACGGAGATACCACATGCACATCATAAAAGTGTTCATTGATCTCCATCTCCATGGTCCGGGTCTGCTTCATGGAATTGCCCAGAACCTCCTCACAGGCAGCCTGCAGACTGTTGTTGAAAAAAATCTCCACCGGCTTTTTTCCGTTTATGGTGTCCAGATGCTGGAAAATTTTCTTGAATGACTGATTGCAGCTGATGATTCTGCCCTGATTGTTTAGAGCAGCCAGACCGTCCTTGATGCCGTTTATTATTGTCTCCAGATGGGATTTCTGTGAAGAAACCAGCTCCATGCTCTTTTCAACGTCCTCAGCCATGCGGTTGATGGCCTCCACTAGAGGATCAAACTCTCTGCCGGGGGAGTCCTGTATGCGCTGCTGAAAATTGCCCTGGCCGATGGACTGGGCCATTTTGATCATGGGTTTAAGCCTATAAGTCAGGTAGGTGACCATGAGATAGACAACTATGCTGCTTAAGAAAAGTGAAAGCAGGACAAACTTCCACAGATTGGCGCTTACATGCTGAAAATAGGGATGCAGGCCGGAAAAAGGAGTGACCAGCCTCAGGTAACCGCTACCCCCCTGCTCTGAAGAAAGATCAATCCTGGTAGCCACATGGAGCATCCTGTCGTTCTCCCAGTAATCGGAGACAGTGTGATAGCCGGTTTCACCCCGGGCCCGAACTATCTCCGGATAATCAATATAGCTGGACATGCCCTCAAATTCTTCCCGGGGCAGGCGGGAATCGGCGATAATCATACCCTGGGCGTCCAGGACGGAAACCCGGTCGTCATCAAGAAAATCCAGGGATTTTAGAATGCTGTCCAGGTTTTCAGGGCTTTTTTCTTCCTCCTGTGCAATTATCCACTGAACTATCTCCATCCTTTCCTGGACATACTGCAGGTGCTGGCTGTCCACCTTTTTTTCCACTGACTGGATGAAGTAATTGGAAGGCACAGCCAGCGAAAATACGAGCACCAGCCAGAAGGATACGATGAGCTTGACCTTGAGGGAAAATTCGTTTTGCATGCTTTTTTTGAGCCCGCAATATTATTTTATGCTTACTGCAGTTTTTCAGTACTGAATTTATAGCCCAGCCCCCTGGAGGTCTGAATCAGATCTGAATAGGGTTCCAGCTTGGCCCGCAGTCTGCGTACGTGGGTATCAACCGTGCGGGCGTACCCTTCAAACTCATAGCCCCAGACATTATTTAAAAGACGTTCCCTGGTGAGCACCCTGCCCTCATTCTGGATCAATTCCTGAAGCAGCTTCATTTCCGTAGCGGTGAGGCTTACATTGACACCGTCCACTTTGAATTCCATGGCCTCAAAATCAAGTTCCAGACCTTTATGTTTCCAGATCCTTTCAGCGCTCAAGTCAGATCTGTCTTCACGGCGAAGGACCGCCTTGATGCGCAGCAGAAGTTCACGGATGCTGAACGGCTTGACCACGTAGTCGTCGGCACCCAGTTCAAAGCCCACCACCCGGTCCATCTCTTCGCTCTTGGCCGTGACCATGATGACTATGATGTCCTTGAGTTTGTCATCCTTTTTCAGGCGGCGACAGACCTCCAGGCCGTCCATGTGCGGCAGCATCAGGTCCAGGATGATCAGTTCAGGCTGCTCTTCTCTGGCAATTTTAAGCCCGTCATAGCCGTTGTCTGTGAGAAATACCCTGTATCC
>PWGS01000055.1 GCA_003554505.1 Desulfonatronospira sp.
CCGACAATTTCGATAAACCTGAACTCGCGGCGCATTATGGTGTAGAGAATTTCTTCAAGCTTATCCATGGAAAAACTCTCCACTTTCTTACGGACCACTTCCTTGAAGTCCAGGGTATGCTCCAGTTCATCGGCCACACGCTGCAAAAGCTGAGGCAGAAACTTTTCGCTTTCCCTGGAAAGCTTGGCCTGCAGGGAATCCGCCCCCCTGCTGCTGAGAATGCTGCCGAGCATGGGATGTACTGAGTTAAGCTTGCGGCTGAGGAGATTGTGAATGTATTCGCTGAGAATGTTGCGCAGCCTGTCCCGGAAACGGGGATCGTTGATTACATGCTGGATGTCCTCGTGGGAGATGAGTTCGCGCTCCACCAGGGTCCCCAGGTTGGAAGCCAGTTCCTGCTGCCTCTTGGGAAATACCCCCTGCAGCTTCCAGCCCAGGATATTCACCGGACGTCTGGGGTAAAAGAGCATTTTCACCGCCAGATAGTTGGTGATCCAGCCGATGAGCGCGCCTATGAAAGGTGCCAGGATGAACTTGTAGTATTCCATTTTTCCAGGTAGCTGGCGGTTCTACTGGCTGTTTCCGGACCGAATCCCGGTACCTGCATCAGGTCCTCCCGGGAAGCACCCAGGATACTTTTCAGGTTGCCGAAATGTTTCCACAGGGCATCCACCTTTTTGGGGCCCAGGCCGGGGATTCTTTCCAGGTCGCTTTGCAGGGACTGCTTACGCAGACTGTTGCGCATGCTGCCCAGGACGAAGCGGTGTGCTTCATCCCGGATCCTTTGCAGATAAAGAAGTTCCGGCGATGCGGGCTTCAAGGGCAGAGGATTCTTGCGGCCCGGCAGGTATACCTGATCCTTGCCGCCGCCCCTGGCACGGGGGCCGGCCTTGGCAATGGAGGCCAGGACAAACATCTGCTCCTGCCCGGCGTCCTCAAGGGCTTTTTTTACGGTGCTCAGCTGCCCCTTTCCCCCGTCAATGAGCAAAAGCTCCGGCCAGGGAATGGAAGACCGGCTCCTGCGCCGGATGAATTCGCGCATGGCCTGGTAGTCGTCCCCGGGAGGTACAGAAGGCAGATTGTAGATGCGGTAGTCCTTCTTATGCGGTTCTCCGGCCACAAATGTCACCACTCCCATACGGGTATTCTGCCCGGAGTGGTGAGAGACGTCAATGCACTCAATACGTTCCGGTTCGTTCTTCAGCCCCATGACCCGGGCCAGGGACGGAAGACCGGCGTCTTTTCGGTCCCTGGCATGCTGCTCGCAGTTCTGACGGGCTATGTTCAATAGGCCTTTTAAGCTCTCCCCTCTGGCCCCGACAAGCCTGACCTTGCCCTTGCGGTATTCCATGAGCAGGTGCCCCAGGGCCGGATCATCGATCTTTTCCGGGAGCAGGATCTTTTCCGGGATGAACCTGTCCGGGCCGTAAAACTGGCTCAGGAGGCTGGCCAGGGTGTTTTGCAGTTCCTGGTCGTTTTCCGGGTGGTGCTCCGGCCAGAAGAAATTCTTGCTGTCCAGGACCTTGCCCTGGCGGACAAAAAGCACTCCTATGCCAAGCCCGTCCTGGATGTAAACCGGTGCAAACACGTCCATGTCCCCGGTGCCGGGGAAAACCACCGACTGGGATCTGGTGGTCTGTTGCACTGCTTCCAGCTGATCCCGCAGAAGGGCCGCTTTTTCAAAGTCAAGCTCACTGGAAGCCTTGTGCATGTCTTTTTCCATGCCCCTGATGAGTTGCGCGGAACGCCCGGACAGAAACATTTCCAGGCGGCGGATTTCTGCATGGTAATCTTTCCTGGAAACCTCAAGACAGCAGGGGCCCGGGCAGCGCCTGATGAAGTTCTGCAGGCAGGGGCGCACCCGGTTTCTGAATTTTTTATGGCCGCATTTGCGCAGATAAAAGAGCTTGTTGATGACTCTCATGGTTTCCCTGGCAGCAGCTGCCGAGGTAAACGGGCCGAAATAGACGGCTCCGTCCCGTCCGGCGGAGCGGGTAAGTTCCAGGGCGGGGTAGGGCTGTGATTTGTCCAGGCGAAAGAGTACATCCTGCTTGTCGTCTCTAAGTACTATGTTGTATCTGGGCCTGTGTTTTTTTATCAGGCTGGATTCCAGGAGCAGAGCCTCTTTTTCACTGATGGTAGTGATGTAATCCCCCTGCAGCACCCGGGCCAGCATAACCCTGGTCTTGGGGGCAGGGTCCCTGGATGGCCGGAAATATGAGCTTACCCGGCTGCGCAGATTCTTGGCCTTGCCCACGTAAATTATCCGGTTGTGTTCATCCTTCATGAGGTATACACCCGGATCCTTGGGGAAATCGCTGGAATTGAACTGGTATTGCATAAGGTAAGAGAAGAATAGTTTTGTCGAACAGTTATATCTAGGGCAGCACCCGGACCGGGTCAAGAAAAACAAAAATGTTTTACATCCCGGCCTGTTTTTTTTATAGATGATCATTTGTAAATAAATTTGACTTTGTTATGACGCAAAGCCGGCCGGCAAGACCGGGAGCAACTTATAAAAAGGGAGTTTCAGGCAATGAAAGAAATCAGGCAGGATATTTTCAGGGCTTACGACATAAGAGGGATAGTGGACAAGGACTTTGATGCGGAATGGGTCGAGGTGCTGGGAAAGGCCTGCGGGACTTATTTTCGCAGAATGGGTCTGGACCAGGCTGTTGTGGGCCATGATTGCCGGCACAGTTCGCCTGAGTACCAGGCCCGGATGATAGATGGACTCATCAGCACCGGAGTGGACGTGGTTTTTTTGAACATGGTGTCCACCCCTCTTTTTTACTTTGCCGTAAAGAAACTGGAGCGGCGGGCCGGAGTTATGATCACCGCCAGCCATAATCCCCCGGATTTCAACGGCTTCAAAGTCTGGGCGGAAGAAGGCACCATACACAGCGAGGAAATCCAGGAGGTTTACCGCATTATGGCTGGCGGAGAATTCCACGAAGGAAAAGGCATGGCTACAGAGATGGACATCCGGCCTGTTTACAGGGAATATATGCAGGGCCAGGGGGCTGCCCGCTCCAGGGTAAAGGTGGTGGTTGACGGAGGAAACGGTGCAGCAGGACTGGATTGTGTACAGGTCCTGGAAGACGCCGGGGCGGAAGTTATCCCCATATATTGCGATCCTGACGGC
>PWGS01000112.1 GCA_003554505.1 Desulfonatronospira sp.
ACTTTCGGCAAACAATACGGTACAGGTCTTGGCACCTACAGCGCCATGCTCATCACCCGGGCCCACGGCGGGGAGATAACCTTCACCACATCTGAAGAAGAGGGAACATATCTGATTGTGACCCTGCCTGTCCCGGACTGAAAGATACTGATGTAATGAAAAAGGGGATGGGGGATGGCGCGCCTGGGAGGATTCGAACCCCCGGCCAAGAGCTTAGAAGGCTCCTGCTCTATCCTACTGAGCTACAGGCGCACTGCGTGAATAATAACCAGCAGAGGCTGAAAAGTAAAGGGATAGAATTGCAGGAACCGCCCTGCAGTCTATAGTCTGTTTCCATCCGGAAAGTCTTTCTTTCCGGATGTCGAAGCTATTGGTTTTCTTTCCGGAAACGAGGAATTTTTTCTTTTGGCAAGGAAATCAAGCAATTAGGAGGAGGCGTATCTTAATACGGTGACGAATAATTGTGCAGATTGACGCCGCCAAAAGGAAAAAGAACCGTTTCCGGATGAAAACTAGTCTGCCGGTTTTATTCCGGAAGGATTGTGGGTCAGGGATTAGGGGACGGCATGTTCAGGCGGCCTGATATTCTTTGCAGAGCCTCCAGGACCTGGACGGGGGTAATGTGGTGCATGCAGGGGGCTGTGCAGAGCTTTTTGAGTCTTCCATGCAGGGAGCAGGGCCGGCAGTGGAGCTCTGTTTCCAGGATGATACTGTTTTCAGATGCGGGGTAAAAACCCCATTCACTTGTGGTGGGGCCGAATATGGCCGCCAGGGGGGTCTGTACGGCCCGGGCAAGGTGCATGGGGCCTGAATCCCCGGTGACCAGGGCGGTGCAGTGTCCAAGCAGGGCGCAGGTCTGGCGGATGTCGGTCCTGGAAGTCAGGTCTCTGGAACTGTCCGGCAGGAGGCTGTAGTTATCCCGGCCGATGATTATCCAGTCCATGTCCCGGTCTTCAAGAAGAGAGGCCAGGGCCAGCCAGTTGTCCGTGGGCCAGGCCTTGGCCGGATGGGTGGCGTAAGGATGCAGGGCGACGAGGGGTTTAACCGGAACGTGCCTCTGGGAAAGAAAAATTCCCGCCCGGGTCAGGACTTTTCGCGCCCCGGCCTTTTCCGCAGATGACAGGTAAATCCTGGGCTCCAGAGTGTTTTGGGCCGGGAGGCGCGGGTACAGGGCGCGGAAGTAGCGCTGAGGGATATTGGATTTTAAAAGCTCGCGCCGGAACAGGTCCATGCCGGTGAGACCGAACATGCGCCGGTGCAGGGCCAGCTTGGGGTAGGTATAAGTCCGGCAGGTCCACATGGACCTAAGTATCCTGGAGCGCAGACTGCAGTGCAGGTCGATGAGCTGCAGCTCCTTAAACCGGCGGGCCAGCAGGCGGCAGAAGTTCAACCATCCGGGAGTGGTCAGGTACTTGTCCGGGACAGTGACGATTTCCTTTATGGCCGGGTGATTTTCCAGGGCCGGGGCAAAGGCCTGCTTGGTGACGAAAATGAATTCAGCCCCGGGGCGGACATGCCAGGCCTGAAGCGCTCCTGTGGTCAGTACAACGTCCCCCAGGGACCCCAGGCGCACCACCACGAAATTTTCAGGCTTATTTCCCGGCATGGATTTTTCCTTTGAGTTCTTCAAATCCTCTCTGGGGCGTTATATCCAGCATGCAGCGGTGATGTCCCCGGGAGCAGCTTCTGCCGCCGTGCAGTCCGCAGGGCCTGCAGTCAAGGTCCGTTTCCAGGACTGTTGAGTGCTCTCCCCGGGGAAAGAACCCCAGGGATCTGGTGGTGGGTCCGAAAAGAGCCACCACAGGGGTCTTCTGGGTCCAGGCCAGGTGCATGGGACCGGAGTCATTGCACAGGTAGCAGTCCAGGCGATGCAGGAAGGCGGCCAGGCCGGGCAGGTCCAGCCGGCCGGAAAGATCCAGGAGCAGGTCAGGGCGGCGGACCAGGTTTTTTATTTCCCTGGCGGCCTGTTCTTCGCCGGGACCGGCAAAGAGCATGACCTGAATGCCCAGGTTGTCGTGAATCATGTCAATTACGCCGGCAAAGTATGTGCCGGGCCATTTCTTGGTGGCCCAGGTGGTGCCGGGGTGAACTCCCAGCACAGGCCCGGCTGTGTGTTTTGCCCAGAACTCACCGGCTTTTTCCCTGGCCCGGGGGTGAAGATAAAGCCCGGGCCAGGTTTCCCGGACAGGGACGCTGATGGGGGATAGAAGCTGGAGCACGCGTTCTATTTCCTCCAGCTGGGCAAAAAGCCTGCTGCAGGTATGCGTATAAGCGGCTCTGTTGAATCCGGGGGAGTCGTATCCGATGCGGGTGGGGATGCCGGACAGGGCGGATATCACCGCGCTTCTAAAGCTTGCATGGGGAGATATCCACAGGTCGAAGCCCTGTGTGCGGATTGAGGTCAGAAAGCGGCCCAGACCCAGGGGGCCGCTGTCCCGGCCGTATTTGTCCATTTCCTGGACTTGCAGGCCGGGAGTTGGCTCAAAAAGAGGACCAAGTCCCTTGCGCACGAAATAGGTCATTTCCGCCCGGGGGAAGGCCCGGGCTAGGTTCTGCAGCAGGGGCAGGGTCAGTACTGCATCTCCAAGAAAGGCTGTCTGCCAGATTCCGATACGCTTAAAGCTCATTTGGTTCCTGGATGAATAATGATTGGATGAGGCATGCCTAAGATCTTCAGCTGTATCTGTGCTGCAGCCACTGCCAGGCGGCGGGAAGATCCCGGGCTGCAACTGCCGGCATACCCGGAAGACCCTGGTCTGAAGGTTCAATCCATTTGCTGCTGCAGGGTTTGAGCCCCATCCGGGCAATGAAGTCCCTCCCTTTGCCGGGGCCAAGGAGTATGCTGGCTGTAAAACCGCAGTTCCTGCCAAAAGCAATATCTTCCTGCTTGTCTCCGATCATTACGCTTTGATTTGCTTTCAGGCCGTGCCGGATGCTGATTGTTTCCCACATGCCGGTACCCGGCTTGCGGCAGGAACATCCAGCCTCTGGAGCATGGGGACAGAAAGATACGTCAGTCAAATAGATCCCCTGTTCTGCAAGCATTCCAAGGAGGGCCTCATGGACGCGATAGTATTGCGCCATGGAAAAGTAGCCGCGGCCAATCCCGCTCTGGTTGGTGACCAGAAACAGGCTGCA
>PWGS01000288.1 GCA_003554505.1 Desulfonatronospira sp.
CTACAGTAAGCATGTTCAAGTCCCGGGTCAATTCAGTGGCTTGAGCCGCACCCGATTTTGAATTTACCATCAACCTTTGATCCCCGGATGCGGATATTTATCAGTCTGCACAGGGAAAATACTTAAGCGGAGAAAAGGATGACGAGAATTCTGGACCGTTTTTTCGGAGCTATGTCCAACGACCTGGCCATCGACCTGGGAACTGCCAATACCTGTGTGTATGTAAAGGGCAAGGGGATTGTGCTGCGGGAGCCTTCAGTGGTAGCGGTCAAAAGAGATCTGCGCGGCAACAACAAGGTTCTGGCCGTGGGAGAAGAAGCCAAGAGAATGCTCGGGCGCACTCCGGGGAACATTACGGCCATACGCCCCATGAAGGAGGGGGTGATAGCCGACTTTGAAATCACCGAGGCCATGCTCAGACATTTTATTGCCAAGGTGCACAACAGCAGACGCCTTGTCAGGCCGCGCATAGTCATCTGTGTACCCACAGGGATCACCCAGGTGGAGAAAAGGGCTGTCAAGGAGTCCGCCCAGAGTGCCGGGGCCAGGGAAGTCTATCTAATCGAGGAACCCATGGCCGCAGCCATAGGAGCCAACCTGCCCATAACCGAGCCCACCTCCAACATGGTTGTGGATATTGGCGGCGGGACCACCGAGGTAGCGGTGATCTCCCTGTCAGGAATAGTCTACAGCAAGTCAGTCCGGGTGGGCGGCGACAAAATGGACGACTCCATCAAGCATCACGTCAAGCGCAAGTACAATATGCTCATCGGGGAGAGCAACGCGGAAATCATAAAAAACACCATAGCCTCTGCCTATCCGATGGATGAGGAACAGCAGATGGTGGTCAAGGGCAGGGACCTGGTTTCCGGAATCCCGCAGAATATCAACATTACTTCAGAAGAGGTGCGCAAAGCCATTTCGGAGCAGGTGGAAAGCATTGTCCAGGCGGTAAGAATAGCCCTGGAACAGACTCCGCCGGAACTGGCATCGGATATCGTGGACAGAGGGATAGTACTCACCGGCGGAGGTGCTCTGCTCAAGGGCCTGGACAGGCTGCTCATGGACGAGACGTCCCTGCCCATTACGGTGATAGAGGATCCGCTTTCCACGGTGGCCATCGGTTCGGGCAAGGTCCTGGATAATCTGGATGTGCTCAAGGAGGTAACCATAGATTAGCCTGGAAATTTCCGTCAAAAAAATAATCGGCTTCTTCTTTGTCTGCGTTGCCCTGTATCTGGGTCTTTACACCTGGAACGCACGTACGGAAGTCCTGGATCGCCTGGCTGCTGATACAGGACTGGAATTCGTGGGCTGGGTAATAAAGCCGGGTGTCCGGGTGCATTCCATGGCCCAGGAATTCTGGGAGAGCTACGTATATCTGGTGGACGTGCATCAGGAGAACAGGGAGCTTCGCCGCGAACTTGACAGTCTCAAGCTGGAGCTGGCGGCCAGGTCTGAAAAGGCTGCTTTCGCCGAAAGGCTTGAAGAGCTTCTGGAGTTTACTTCACCGCCGGGGTGGAGCAGCAGAGGGCTGCGGGTAGTCGCCCACAACTACGGCCCCCTGGGGGTGCTGGAGTCAGTAATCGTGGACAAGGGCCGGCTGCAGGGGGTGAGCTCCAACATGCCCGTGGTGGCTCCGGAGGGTGTCCTGGGAAGGACCTATAAAACCGGCCTCAACTTTTCAACCGTGCTTTTGCTTTCAGACCCCAACAGCCGCATACCGGTGGTGAGCTCGCAGTCCAGAACCCCGGGCATAGTCGTCGGACAGGGACAGAACAATTCTCTGGCAGTACAGTATGTGCATTTGAATGCTCCGCTGCAGGAGGGGGAATACCTGGTTACGTCCGGTACAGCCGGGATCTACCCCAAGGGCCTGCCGGTGGCCAGAGTGAGCCGGGTGGAGCGTTCCGAAATCCGCCTGTTTCAGCTGGTGGAAGCTGAAAAACTGGTCTCGGCGAGGGACAGGGAAGAGGTTATGGTTCTGGAGAATATTACCAAGCTAAGAACCGATTATCTGGACTTCGATGGCATTATCCGGGACTTTTCAGGGGAGGACAGGCTGATGGGCGAGCCGGGTGTATCCGGCTTTTAATCAGGTTTATTGAGCAGGAGAGTTTTTCTGTCTAGGCATATAGTATTCTGGATTTTTTTCACCATCCTTGGGATCTGGGGGCAGTTTTTCCTGCCCGGCACGGATTTTTTCACTCCGGGACTGGTGGTCCTTGTGCAGTTCGGGTTTTTAAACGCAGCCTTCTGGCTGGGGTGTTTGTGGATGCTCCTGCTGGAGGGGACCGGGAACCTGGCTTTCGGGACCATCATCCTGTATTATGCAGGACTGGCCATGGCTTATTCTCTGGCCGGCGTTTTTTTTGAGGCCAGAAATGTTTTGTTCATGGCTCTATTATTCCTGTTTCTTGCCGTATTTAAAAAAGCCCTTGTCCTGGTCATGGCCGGCATGCAGGATCTTGGTCAGTCGGTGTTCATGGATGCGCAATCCGTGCTTGTTCAGTTTACTGTGCATCTTATACTCTGGATGTTAACCTATCATTTTTTTAATAAGTACATAATGCATGAACTTGTTCGAAGAAAAAAGCCTGTTGCGTGAAAGACTGGGATACAACTTTCTTCTGTTTCTGATTGTTGCTCTGTTCTGTATTTTTGCGGTGCGGTTGTGGTATCTGCAGGTGTACAAAGCGGAATACTTTTTTGAAAAGGCCCAGGACAATGTGGAGCGCAGGCAGCTGGTCTATGCCCCCAGGGGGCTTTTTCTGGACCGTGAGGGCAGGCTGCTGGCGGTAAACGAGCCCTCCTACAGCCTGGCCCTGGTCCGGGAGGACACACCGGACATCGACCGCACCCTGAAGCAGGTAAGCAGGTGGACCAATATCCCTCTGGAGAAGCTCCGGGACGAATTCGAGCGGGGACGGACCATGGTCAGGTCCTTTGAAAAGCAGGTCCTGGTATCGAATCTTTCCTACGAACTGTTGACCAGAGTGGAGACCGAGGTTCCTTACTGGCCAGGAGTCAGGGTCATGGTGCAGCCCAGGAGGAAATACCTGCAGGGCGAAGTGTTTTCGCACGTCCTGGGATACGTGGCCCAGGCCAGCGAGGAGGAGCTCAGGAAGGACC
>PWGS01000203.1 GCA_003554505.1 Desulfonatronospira sp.
AAATGGTTGCCGGATACAGCAAGGTAGGGCTCACAGCGGGTGCATCCACACCCAACAGGACCATAAAATCCATTTACCAGTATTTAGATCAGATAATAAAAGTGAATAAGGTTTAAATTACTTGAGTACGGCATCCAGAAGCATGTTGTCCCTGTGAATGGCTTCAGGATATAGGCATTGACCCAGCACCCCTTCTATTTCCCCGGATTTTTTGCCCATGATCTGCCGCAGATCCGAAGCCTTGTAGTTGGTAAGCCCCACAGCAGGACGCCTTTTGCTTTCCTGCTCAACTATTTTTACCAGGGCCCCCTTGCCGAAACTGCCCCTGACTTCAACTATTCCCGCCGGGAGAAGACTTTTGCCCTTTTCAAAAACAGCAAAAGCCGCTCCCCTGTCCACCACGCCCTCTCCTGCGGGCTCCTGGTTGTAGGCAAACCAGAACTTGCGGCTGGAAACGCTCTTGTCCCGCGGCAGAATCCAGGTGCCAAGATTATGGCCGTCAAAGACTTTTTCCAGGGAAAATCTGTCCCTGCCGGACAGGATAAGGGTGGGTACCCCCAGTTGCGCCGCCTTGCGTGCGGACAGGAGCTTACTGTACATTCCCCCGCTGCCCTGGTCGGTCTTTCCCTGACACATCTTTTCCAGGGGCTCGGAAGCTATGTCTTCAATGCAGGAGATTTTTTCCGCATCCGGGTTTTCCCTGGGATTTTCACGGTATACTCCGTCTGATGAGGTAAGGTTTATAAACAGATCCGCTTCCACCAGGTTCAGGATCATCACCCCCAGGGCGTCATTGTCCCCGAAGCGCAGTTCCTGCACCGCCACGGTATCGTTTTCGTTTATTATGGGAATAGCCCGCCACTCCAGGAGCTGGAGCATGGTATTGCGGGCATTGATGAAACGCTCTCTGCTCTTGAGGTCATTTCTGGTAAGGAGAATCTGGGCGGTTATCTTGCCGTAACGCCCGAATATCTCGTCATAGGCGTGCATAAGCCTGCTCTGGCCCACGGCCGATGTAGCCTGCTTGAATACCAGATCGCTTTTGCTCTTGCAGGAGGAGAGGACCTTGCATCCGGCTGCCACGGCTCCGGAAGAGACCAGAATAATATCCATGCCCCGGTCATGCAGAAGAGAAATCTGATCCACCAGCCTGCTGACCCCCCTCAGGTCCAGGCCCTCTTTGCCCGTAAGCACGGCGCTGCCGATCTTGATCACCACCCGGCCGGCTCCGGCAAGAATTTTGTCGGTTTCTGCACACAACTCTTTCATGACCCTAGCAACTATATCATTTTGCATCCACGGACAACCGGTAAAAACTCTCCCAGATATCCCGCACCAGAATTTCAACACCGGTCCCTTCCAGAGCAGAAACCAGGTGCACCCGGGAAGAATAAGCGGCAACAGCCCTGCCAAGATTTTCCAGCTGGGCAGCACTTAACAGATCGATCTTGTTCAGGACCAGGATCTGCTCTCTCGAGGCCAGTTCAGGTGAATATTTTTCCAGCTCCTGGTTCAGGATCTCGAACCCCTGTTGAAAATTATCCAGATCAATATCCTCAACGCTTAAAATATGCACCAGAAACCTGGCTCGCTCCACATGCTTCAGAAACCTGTCCCCCAGCCCTCTGCCCCGGTGCGCCCCGGAAATCAGGCCCGGAATATCCGCCACCACCATCTGAGTGTCGCGTTCATCACGCAGCACTCCGAGGTTGGGATTAAGCGTGGTGAAGGGATAGGAGCCTATTTTGGGTCTGGCAGCAGATATTCTGGAAATCAGGGTTGATTTGCCCGCATTGGGCAGGCCCAGAAGACCTGCATCAGCCAGGACCTTCAGCCTGAGTCTCAGGCGCAGCTCTACTCCCTCCTCTCCGGGCTGAGCAAACCTTGGAGCGCGCATGGGGGAAGACTTGAAATGCGTATTGCCCTTGCCTCCTCTGCCTCCATGGGCCAGAAGAACCCTCTGGCCTGGATGTACAAGATCTGCAAGCAAAGATTCCCCGTCCTCCTGCACGGAATAAACCTGGGTGCCCACAGGCAGATAAATCACCAGGTCTTCACCGGATCTGCCGAACCTCTGCCTGCCCATGCCGGGACGTCCGTTCTGAGCTGCAAACATACGCTTGCGCTTGAAATCGTAAAGAGTAAGCAACCCCGGGTCAGCTTCCACGTAAAGGCTGCCTCCGGCACCCCCGTCCCCTCCGTCTGGCCCGCCCTTGGGAATAAACCTCTCCCTGCGGAATGAGACGCACCCGTCACCACCCTTGCCGGAACGGGCTTTTATTTCAGCTTCATCCACAAAGCGCATGCTGGAGACCTCAAAAAAAAGGCCGCCCGGAGATACTCTCCCGGCGGCCCGCCAAAAAAATCTGAAATGAAAAGGAGTTAGACCGCTGCAGGCACAATACTGACCCTGGTGCGGACCTTCTTCTTGCGGGTAAACTTGTCAAACTTGACCTCGCCGTCGGAGAGGGCGAAAAGTGTATAATCCTTGCCCACACCGACATTGGCTCCGGGGTGTATTTTGGTCCCCAGCTGCCGGACCAGGATGTTGCCGGCCAGGACCTTCTGTCCGCCGTATCTTTTGACCCCTCTTCTCTGTCCGTGACTGTCGCGTCCATTCCTGGAACTTCCGCCTGCCTTTTTATGTGCCATGTTTTTATCCTCCCGGGACTATGCCTGGATGCTCCTGACTTTAACCGCGGGAAAATCCTGGCGGTGTCCCTGCTTTTTGCTGTATCCCTTGCGTCTTTTCTTTTTAAAGACGATCACCTTCTTGTCCCGGTCGTGCTCCAGGATATCACAGACCACCCTGGCCTGTTCCAGGTAGGGTTTGCCGAACTGCACGTCTTCATCCTGTCCCACTGCCAGGACTGAATCCAGAACTACTTCTTCCCCGGGTTCCTGGTCCATCCTGGCCAGTTTCAGCCTTTGACCTTCCTGTACCCGGTATTGCTTTCCGCCGCTTTCCACTATAGCAAACATTTTTACCTCCCAATAAAGAAGAAATCCAGATACCCCAAACTGTATCAAACGTCAAGCAATATCTCAAAGCCTGTCAAAAAATTCAGCTATAATCTTACAGGATAGCTAGTTACCATGACAATGCTTTTCTCGGGATCGG
>PWGS01000089.1 GCA_003554505.1 Desulfonatronospira sp.
AAGCACTATAACTCCCATTGTTTTGTCAGCATAATTCCCATCATTACGCAACTCAACAATTTTTCTGATTAAAGCTTCTGCTTCAGGTTTATTAATTGCCCGACTACCTTCACCCTCTCTGTAACCATTATTTACTTTTACACTACTTAATGGGGTTAATCTATTCGGTCCATACTGCCTTAATGGAATCAATGGTTGTCCGGAGTAAAACCAGTTATTACTAAATTCAATTATTTCCGGCATGCAGCGAAAATGCTCCCGCAGGACAACTTTTTTAGTGCTGTAACGTAAACTTGCCTGGTCAAATAAACTACTAGTTACATTGAACATTGTCTTAAACTGGAAGTCGGAAAGATATTCTTCCATTAGCTTTAAAACAATTTCTTGATCAACACCAACCGCATCAGGGCTGATCTGCTTGTCATCTCCCACAATTAATATTTTATTTCCCATATAGAATAGAGGTAATGCTTCTAAACCACACTGTGACGCTTCGTCAACAATAACTACGTCGAACATCCCTGGATTTGGAGTAACTGTATCCCAAATGCGGTGAAGAGGCATAACCCAGGCTGGCACTGCTTCTCGGCACTCTTCAAGGCTTTTTCGAGCTTCTTTACGGTGATGCGGTGCATATTTGCCGGTGCCCTTTCCATGCTTCGTCATATGATACTGCCACTTGTTCATATGTCGCCGGTGATGTTCAGACATCCGTTCAAAACTGAATGACCATGATTTTAGAGCTGAAAGTTTGGTTATACAAGCATTTATTTTTCCTTCTATCTCATTTAACCTTACATTTAAAGAAGATAAATTATCCTTATTAATATAGCTGTCAAGCCATTCGTTAACTCTCGCCCAGTTAAAAGCAGGCTCAAACATTTCCAATCTTTGGTCCCATATAACATCATTTCTGGTGCTCAACATATTCTGAACTAATTTAGGAGTACAGTTTGATAATACTTCCAAATTATCATGTAAATTTTTCATTTTTTGTTTCTCAGAATTGAGCTTTTCTACTTTACTGTAAAGCTTTTTATAATCAACACTTGATTTTTCTTCGATAGCAGTAATAATGTTTTCCACTATTGGGTGTGCATTTATATTAGTATTTTCTTTTTCAATAAGCTTTAGCATTCTGTTTAAGTCCATTTCCACATTATTCTTTTTATGTTCTAACAGTGCCAGCTCACAAGCTTTTATCATTCCATCCAACTGTTCTGTGTCGTGCCAAACAATTGTAGAAACACGATACCAATCCTTTATAGCTTGTTGGCATTCATTAACATTATTATGTAGCTCTAAAACTTCATCCAGTAAATCTAAGTGCTTTTTATACTCATGATATTGAAATAAGTATGGGCTATCTAATTGATCTATTTTCCCACCCCATAAATGTTCCAGGTGACTAATTTCTATCCTTGTCCGTAGGTGCCTTACCAAGCAAGTCAGTTGCTCAGCTTTTTTGCACTCACGCCCGTTTACTTTAACATTTTTAGTTATATATAAAAGAGGACGAACATGCGCTGGGCATAATGGCCCCCATTTTAATTTTCCTCCATTAGATAAAAATAAAAATAGTTGGTTTGCGTCTTCGCATAAAGCTTTAGGATCATAATCTTCTGGAAAACTCACATTAATATCATCAATATTATTTATAAAATGTGCTACAGGTTTTAGACTCTTTTGTGTAAGAATGTACAAATCCTGCCATATATCGGTATTTCCACTAGTAATATCGGCTAAAGCATCATGCACCCACTTGTAAGGCAATACATTTAATTTATTCAAGTTATTGTATAGCAATTTCAACTTATTTAATAAAGCATCTATCGCATCTGCATCTATATTTTGCAATTGGTTCACAAAAAACATATCCGCTACTTCTGACAATTCATCGATATTTTTACGTAATCCCTTTTCCGAGATAAACAGATCTTCTAAATGATCAGGTTGCGGTAATTCTTTTGGCCAAGTTTTATTAAGTTCATTTCTTTTTTCTTCGTCTATTTCTCGAATTTCGCCAAGTAATCTAATAACTTTCCTACTGCTAAAAGGTGGAGACAAATTATGGTTTACCTTATCTGGGAACCAAGAATATTGAGGTTCTTCTTCTTTGACCGCACGAGCTATCTGAGCAGCGGTCCCTTTATAGTTTCCATTGATAATAATTTGTGGGTATGTTTCAGATTCTCTAATAGTGATTATGCGCTTTTCCAAAGAGGCTTTCTCTTTGCGCAGCGAGTCTAGCTCATCTATGGTTCTATCCAAATCAAGCATAGCTTTATCTTTTTGCCAATTCTGTGTTCTTTGTAAGATTGCACCAATACTATTCTCCAGTGAACGCTTTTCTTCATTTCCTGACCCAAGTAAATTTACACAAAGAGGCCGTATTTCAGTAGGTAAAAGTTTTTCTATTACTTTGAGTGCACGAGGAGTTTTAGCTGTAACCAAAATACGCTTGTTGTCTGCTAACATATGAGTAATTAAATTTGCAATTGTATGAGATTTACCCGTGCCCGGAGGACCTTGGACTAAAACTCCATTGAAACAATCCAAAAGATTAATAATTTTTCGTTGCTCTTCATTGGATGCCTTTGGAAAATATAGTTCCCTATGTTCTTGATTCCCATTATCGTTAGGTCTGTCTAAATCATCTATCCCTTGATAATTGTTTATTTCAGCAAGGTCACTAAATTCATCACCAACTGCTTTCCCCACCTTAATCTTTTCCCTAATTGCTTTTAGAACTTCGGATAGTCCTCGAATAGATCTTTTCCTTAAAATTAATGCAGGTGCATACTCCAATACAGGCTTTTCTGTTGTCATCGCAGCACTTGACCTTAAATTATTATGATATTCCGCTTCTGAACCAATTGAGTGAATTAATCCTGGCAAAACTTCTTCTGTAATTATATGATCCCATGGATTGCTCTCAATCCCATTCAGCATACTTTTCATATTTTCAGTCAAATCAATAGCCACATGATTTTCAAGCATATCTAACTCATAACGCAAATTAACCCCATCCAAGTTAGGTCTAACTGTAAATTTCCTCAAAGCACTTTCGAACTCTAAAGTTACATTAGCTGAAAGCACATGGCGCTGAATTTGCTCTGT
>PWGS01000061.1 GCA_003554505.1 Desulfonatronospira sp.
ATGGGGTTTGTGCATGAGTTTTCCCACTCCCAGCTGGCCCAGTTGACCCAGATAGACTATGACCGGGAAATGGCCTTTATTGCCGGCGCCATCGAGGATGGAGCCTGGAAGGAGACACTGGGGGTGGTGCGCTGTTTTTTCGATCCGGACAACACCAATGCGGAATTCGCCATTGTGGTCCGCAGCGACTTAAAGTCCAGGGGCCTGGGAACCCTGCTCATGGACAAGATGATCAGGTACTGCAGGCAAAGGGGGCTGAAGGAACTGACTGCCTATGCCCTGCGCGAAAATACCGGAATGCACGCTTTGGCCAAAAAATTCGGATTCAGAATGGAATCCGACTCCGAGGACCCGGAAATAACCATACTGAAGCTGGAAATGACCCCCCGCATTATTCATCCTCCAGTCTAAGATTTTGTTTTTCAACCAGTTTCAAAGACTGAGTCCGATGCAAACCATCAGGCCCTGCAGGAAAAAGGCGTTGATCGCATAGCACCTCCCACCGGAAAGCCGCCTGAAGGCTTTGGAGTCATGGACTTTGAACTTCAGGAAAATGGACAATCCATTCATGCCTGCCCCATGGGACAGGCCTGTCTTGAAAACAAAATCAATCAAAAAAACCAAAAGACGGCTTCATACTTTGACCCCGAACAATGTCGAGCATGCCCGCATTCCAAGGACTGTCCAATAAAAATCACCAAGCGCAAGGCAAAGGTGGAATGGCAATGGAGCAAACCTCGCGTTGGAAGCCAGAAGACATGCCTTTCAAGAAGATCAGAAACTAATCAATCTTTTCAAACAAAGGGCCGGAGGTGAAGCCGGCTTTTCCCAGCTCAAGGTTCATCATGGCCTGAGAAGATTGCGATGCCTGGGATCCGTGAAATCAAAGTTTAAAATTATCATGGCGGTCACGGCCTTAAACATCAAAAGAGCTTTCAACTGGATGAAAGGTGGCAGTAGTGCGTCCAGAACTCGAAAAAATAAAGATTTAGCCCCGGATACAGGCATACTTGTGTTTTTTATATGGCTTTTCTGTTCATATCTTCGCAAAACTTTGATCGCCTCGGGCCTGCGCCCGAAAATTTTCAGCTGATCTTAGGAAAAGATCGTAACACGAATTGTTGACCGTTAATCTTGATCTGGCAAAAAAGCGACTTTTTGCAGACGCATCTTCATCATATTCAATTTGCATATTTTTGAGTACCAGTCAATTGAGGGCATAAGTTGCCACAGTTCTTGGGGCCTTGGGGAATTTATGGCCGTGATTTTGAGGGACGGATTAACTCGGACATTACGCAGTACAAATAGCCCTCAGGGCGTGACCGTGGACTGCCCCCGGGCCGATTACGACACCCGCTGAAGATTATCCATCGCTTGTATCCGGCAGAAGCAGGGCAACCCTGGTCCCCTTGCCTTCCATGGAATCAATTTCGATTTCGCCGCCGTGATCCTGGACAATCCTGTGCACTATGGCCAGCCCCAGCCCGCTGCCCTTTTCCCGGGCGGAAAAAAATGGCTCCAGAGCCTTTTCCCGGGTGGCGGCGTCCATACCGCAACCCCGGTCCTGTACCTCAATGCGTACCCGGTCCTTTTCCCGGGTGGCCCCAAGACTTATCTCCCCGCCCTGCCTGGAAGCCTGCAGGCTGTTCAGCACCAGGTTCAACACCGCCTGCTTGATAAGATCCCTGTCAGCCTTTACTTCTACTTCACCCGGCTCAAGAATTAGCTGAACACTTCCGGATCTCAGGTCCATTTCCAGTAGCGTCCGAACCTCCTGAAAAAGATCTGCCAGGTTCAACTCTACCCTTTGCAGGGACCTGGGCCGGGCCAGGTACATAAGATCATTTATCACCCGGTTCAGGCGGTCCGCCTCGGACACCATGGTCCGGGCATACTCGGATGCAGGTTCCTCTCCGGAAAATTTCTGCTGAAAATACTGGGCAAAGCCCTTAAGCGAGCTCAAGGGATTGCGTATCTCGTGAGCCAGCCCGGCTGCAAACCGCCCCACCGCGGCCAGACGCCTGGAATGCTCCAGACTGCTTTCCAGTTCGCGCATACGGGTCCTGTCCCGGAGCAGAACCAGAAAATCCTCTTCCTCCCCAATGGGCAGTATCAGCACCTCTATGCTCCTGTTCCCCATCTCCAGCTCATGCCAGCCTGATCTTTGCTCCAGGTCGATTTCCAGGGGCAGGACCTCGCTCAGGCTGCTGCCTACAATATTTCTATTCTGGTCCAGAAGTTCCTGGGCGGCTGGATTAGCTGCGGTGATCTCCATCCGGGAATTTACGCTTATAAGTCCGTCCGGCATGTTGTCCAACAGCCTGGAATGAAAGCTGCTCAGGCGTACAAACTGTCTGCCCTGCTCCTTTTTTCGCACATACCCCCAGGCCAGCAGTCCAATTATGAACAAAGCAGTAAAGGTAAAAACGGCCTGAACTGATATGGTTCTTTTGTATCCGCTGTAGGCCTCCAGGTGCCCGGACATATCCAAGGCGATAAAAAGGCTCCCATAACCATTGCCCGGATCATTTTCCTGAAGCATCCGGCCTCTCATATGCCCCATTCGCCTGGAGGGAAAGCCCTGAACAAAAACCTGCTGTCCGTCAAGCACCAGTTCAGCATTCCATACCTCCCTGGATGCCTTCTCAAGCATCTCCGGCCCGGGCCTGAAATCCACCGGCAGGATATCGCGGCTGGTATAAAATTCCTCCCCTTCCGGTCCATAAAGGCCCAGAAAAACCACATCCCCGTCCTGCATCAGTTCTTTTAAAAGATCCTCTGCAGCGGGAATAAAGTCCTGTTCGTCGGCCCACCTCCGGCCGCCCATCCCGCGCATTGCTCCCCGGTACAGATTGGCCTCTATACCGCGACCGATGGACTGGGCACTCAGGGCCATGTGCTCCCGGACCTGTTCCTGCTGCTGGCGCAGGTTCTGCCAGGTAAGAAAAAACAGCCCAGCACCGAGCAAAACAAAAATAAGCCCGAAAACCAGGGCTGTGCTGACCTCTTTGCGGTCCAGACGTATATCCACTATGTACTCCGGAATAAAAACTGGGATAGGGGAGACTGATCACCTAAGCCGGGCAGGATTTTAGAATACATTCCCGGACATGTAAA
>PWGS01000306.1 GCA_003554505.1 Desulfonatronospira sp.
AGCATGGACTCTTTGAGCTGTTTCTCCAGGATCTGGCGAAAATGTTGTAATTGTTTTTCAGTCATTGGTTGAATCCCGGTTGCATACCCTGCATTAAATTTACTTGACTCAGGAAAATATTTAGCCGTCATAATACCACCGAATTTTTAACATAATTAAAGCCAAAAAGAGGGGGAAGCTTAAAACGAGGCGGAATGGAGTAAATCCAGGCAGATTATTTAGCAAAATATGTTCCACATACTCCAAGCCCATCCCTGTCACCTCCGGTCTGTTCTTCCGGGCGGCTGAACCTTAACCCGAAGACTATGTTCAATGTTTGGTGATGTGACAGGTCACAGATACAGAAGCATTGTTCAGAAAACAGGGCTGGGTTTCTTTTTGAATTGTAACCGGTTCGGCTTGATTATTTTTTCCATTGTCACCCTTTCTGTCACATTTGTCACACTTGACTCAGTGTTATTTGAAAAAACAAAAAGATTATCTGGAATAACGGGCTGTATTTTCGGAATGATCCTTTGCGGCCTGCACCTATTTGTCCATTTCCTATTGACCCTTGTTATTTTCATGTTGATGTAATTATAAATACAACCGATCTCAACCTCACTGCACATGCGAACCTTTGAATTACCGGCATGAGCAACCGGGGTATCCGGAAACAAGGGGGCAGGCAGCAATGACAAACACTCTCTTTCCCGCAAAAGAAAAGAGACGAGCCGAAAGGGTCAACCCCCAGGAATTTCGTGACTTGGTGCTGAACACCCCCATGGGAATCTTTACCTCCACTCCTGAGGGGCGTTTTCTGTTTGCCAATCCGGCCATGGCCCGCATGTTCGGGTATGAAAGTCCAGAGGATTTCCTGGAATCCGTCAGGGATATTGCCACGCAAATATATGCGGATCCTGCTGACCGGCAGGAACTGAGACGGCTTCTGGAGCTGCACGGTCAGGTCGCGAACTATGAATGCCGTTTGCTGTGCCGCCAGGGAACCCGGTTCTGGGGATCCATCAATGTCCGGACGGTTCAGGAACCTGAAAAGGGCTTTCAGCATTACCAGGGTTTCATTATTGACATCACTGAAAGCAAAAAACACAGGCAGATGGTCCAGGAGCAGTACAGGCGCATGGAAAACATAATCCAGTGCTCCAATCTTGGAACCTGGGAGTGGAATGTTCAGACCGGAGAAACATCATTCAACGAGACCTGGGCCGATCTGGTGGGATATACCCTGGAGGAACTCTCGCCGGTAAGCATCCAGACCTGGGAGATGCTTGCCCATCCTCATGACCTCAAGAAATCCCAAGAACTGCTGAAGCGCCATTTCTCAGGGGAACTGCCTTATTACGACTGTGAATGCCGCATGAAGCACAAGCTTGGTCACTGGGTCTGGATCAGGGACCGGGGAAAGATCATCACCCGCACCCCTGATGGGAAGCCCCTGCTCATGTTCGGCACCCATTCGGACATTACCCAGCATAAACAGGCCGAGGAAGCCCTTGACCTGGAAAGATCCCAGCTGCTGGCTGTTTTCGACAGCCTGCCCGAATTCGTCTATGTTTCTGATCCTTACACATACGAGATTCTGTTTGCCAACAAATCCCTGAAAAAGACATTCTCAAAAGAATTTGTGGGCGGAGTTTGCTATGAGGAACTACATAACAGGAGTTCCCCATGCGAGTTCTGCACCAATGAGATTATCCTCCAGAACAAAGGGGAGCCCCACCAGTGGGAGTACTATAATCCTTTCATAGCCAGGCATCTCCTGTTGACCGACAGGATCATCAAATGGCCGGATGGCCGTGACGTAAGGTTAGAGGTGGCTCTGGACATCACCGAGCGCAGAAGGGCTGAAATTAAACTCAAAGAAAGCGAAGAAAAACACCGCTCCCTGATGGAGCAGTCTCTGGACATGGTATACCTGCACGACCTGGAGGGCAATTTTCTGGAAGTGAACCAGGCTGCGGTTGCCCGAACCGGGTACTCCAGGGAAGAACTGCTGAGCATGAACGTGTTCGACCTGCACCCGGATCAGTCAGGCCGCCGGGAGATTTTGCGCCAGTGGCAGGAGTGGCGGCCTGGTCAGCCCACCATACTTGAGACGGTCCACGTAGACAAAGAAGGAAAGGAGTTCCCGGTGGAAATAAACACGGGCAAGGTCTGTTTCGGCAATAAAGAGTATGTCCTGGCCCTGGTCCGGGACATCTCTGAGCGCAAGCAGACCGAAAGGGCCCTTAAAGAAAGCCGGGAGCGTTATCAGTACCTGCTGCAGAGTTCGCGGAAGATGCAGGGCTTTCATAATATCATCGGCCGCAGCAGGGAGATGCAGCGCATATACACCCTGCTGCAGCAGGTGGCCGGCGTGGACACAACCGTACTCATAACCGGAGAGACCGGCACTGGCAAGGAACTCATCGTGAATGCCCTTCACGCCACCAGCCATCGCAGTACAGGTCCACTGATCAAGGTGAACTGCCTCACCCTGGCTGAAGAGCTTCTGGACAGCGAACTTTTCGGCCATGTCCGGGGTGCGTTTACCGGCGCCTATTACGATAAAACTGGAAGGGTGGAAGCAGCCCAGGGAGGTACTCTTTTTCTTGACGAAATCGGGGATCTTACGCCCCGCATTCAGCTCAAGCTGTTGCGTTTTCTTCAGCAGAGAGAGTACCAGCGAGTTGGAGAATCAGGGACCCGGAAGGCTGATGTGCGCGTAGTGGCGGCAACCAATGCTGACCTGGGCGTAAAGGTCGAACAGGGAAGTTTTCGCAAGGATCTGTATTACCGGCTCAAGGTGATGTCCATCCATATGCCCCGGCTACAGGAGCGCAGGGAGGATATCCCCCTGCTCATCAGTCATTTCTGCAGGCATTTTGCAGAGGCCTTTAACAAGCCCATCCACAATGTTTCTTCCGGGGCAATGCGCCTTCTTCTGGAGCATTCCTGGCCGGGGAATGTGCGGGAACTGGAGCACGCAATCGAACACGGAGCCCTGCTTTGTCCCGGAGGGATGATCGGACCGGAGCACTTGCCGTATGAACTCAGGATCCATGATACCCAGGGACATTTTCAGAAATCCGGCCAGAAAGTATGCCGGGAAAGTCTTG
>PWGS01000207.1 GCA_003554505.1 Desulfonatronospira sp.
CAATTATGAGGAGGCGTATCTTAATACGGTGACGAATAATTGTGCAGATTGACGCCGCCAAAAGGAAAAAGAACCGTTTCCGGATGAAAACTTCTTAAAATGATCCTGATTGGGGACTTTTTTCAGTTGCCTCTGCAAGGGCGACATGAGACCGGGAACTTGTTTTACAAATCCGTCAGGTTTATATATACAGCATTCACATGCTCGATAAAACCGGTGACGGAATAAAAGTTGCTTAAACAGTGAAGCCGGTGGATTATTAAGTCCTGTTAGCCTTTTAAGCCGGGAAAACATGTTCCGGGACAACAAACTGCTCGTAAACTCTGGACAATGGAGGAAGCAAGGATGAAGGGTAGACTTTACTATTGGACATGGCTTTTTTTAATACTCCTTTTTCCGGTGATATCCGGGTGCTCAGCCGATGAAGAGCTGGACGATCCTGAAAAACCGGAGCAGACCTTCAGCCTCTCCCTGGCCACTTTCTGGCCGGCGACGGATTTTATGGTGGCTGAAGGACACAACAAATGGATTGAAGAGGTTGAAAAAAGGACTGATGGACGGGTACAAATCAACCTTCACTCCGGAGAAAGCCTACTTGGGGCCCGGGAAATCTACAACGGCGTGGCCGGGGGAGTGGCGGATATCGGCACAACATGCCCCTCCTATACTCCGGGAATGTTTCCCCTGATGGAAGCCTTTGAACTGCCCGGCTACCAGAATGTCAATGCTGTGTCCGCCTCCATGACCGCACATGAAGGCTACAAAAGAATAAAGCAGGATCTGGGAATCGATGAGTTTGAAGATGTCAAGGTCCTCTTCTTCTGGGCCACCGGACCGGGGGACATCATGAGCCAGAAACCGGCCAGAAACCTGGATGAACTGGCCGGAATGGAAATCCGGGCCGTAGGGGGAACTGTTCCGCCCCTGGAAAAACTGGGAGCGGTCACTCACTCCATGCCCATGTCCGAATCCTATCTGGCCCTGGATCAGGGACTTGTGGACGGCATTCTGGCTCCCAACGACACCCTGAAAGGCTTCAGGCTGGCTGAAGTGGTTGATTATGTCACCCATACTCCTTTCCTGTACAATGTAGTCTTTATGAAAATCATGAACCAGGGCACCTGGAATTCCCTGCCTCCTGATATTCAGGACGTATTCCGGGAAATGAACGATGAATTCGCCTATGAATATGGTCGGCTTAGGGCCGAGCATACAAAGCTGGGCCTGGAATACGGCATGGATGAACACGGCATGGAATTCTTTGAACTGGATGCCGACGAAGAGCAGAAATGGCTGGAACGTATCCAGCCCGTGGTGGAAGACTGGATAAAGAAGCAGGAAGACAGGGGGCTGCCTGCTGAACAGACCGTTGAGCTCATCAGGGAACTGGACGAAAAATTCTCTGCAGAATATCCTGACTACTAAAGTCATGGATACAAGGCTGTTACCCTGGTCTTGCTCAGTTCTCAACGGAATGACATGGGGGAATTTTCTGCACCTGATTTGAGTAATTGCCTGCAGCAGCTCGGGCATGAGGCTCAATCAGGCCGGGGAGTTCCCCTGCTTTTATTTTCAGCCTTGGAACCATGTATAAATCCAGATACAAATACAACTTGATTTATTTATGTACATCCTGCTTCAGCCTTTCACGGATACTGCCGTATACATGTCCAGCTTTTTCCTTGCCGTGCTTCATCAGGCTTCAGCTCCCGGAAAAAAATACCCCGGGAGGCTGATGCTTTACCCGTCAACTGAGGGAAGTTTTTTTTCACCCTTAATGGCCGGGTCTTTTTCAGAACCAGGGGTGTTGTAAAAAATGGAGCGCCTGGAGAAAATCGTTCACTATCTGGCCCTGCGCATTTCCCAGATCGCCCAGCTGGCTCTGGTCCTGGTCATGCTGGTCATAGTGGCCAACATATTCATGCGCGCCTGGTGGAAACCCCTTACCGGCAGCTATGAACTGGTGGAAATCCTGGGTGCTGTCATCCTGTCCATGGGGGTGGCCTACTGTGCAGTCAACAGAGGCCATGTGACCGTCAGTCTGCTGGTGGACAGCCTGCCTCCGAGAGTGCAGAATATTGTCGAGATTATTACCAGTGCCATTTCACTGACGTTTATCTCCCTTATATCATGGGGGCTTTTGCAGTACGCGTCCAACGTGCACAGAAGGAACCTGTCCACCTCTTCCCTGGATATACCCCTTTACCCTGTCTCCTATCTGGTTGCCTGCGGCATGATCATGCTTGCCCTGACTGTACTGGTGGAGCTGATTAAAAACAGCCTGGCCCTGATCATGAGGAGGAATCAGGATTGAGCCCCTTTGAACTGGGTGTAGCAGCCATTCTGCTCGTGTTTGTGCTTATCGCCGCCCGCATGCCTGTGGCTTTTGTCATGCTGGTGGTGGGAGTAGGAGGATATGCTTATCATATTTCCCTGGATGCTGCATTATCCATTGCATCATCCACTATTTACAGCACTTTTGCCTCATACTCTCTCATAGTTGTTCCACTCTTTGTCTGGATGGGATATATCGCCTACCATTCAGGGATAAGCCGCAGAATATACGATGCCACCTACAAGGTTGTGGGCAGGCTGCCCGCAGGCCTGGCCCTGGCCACTATTGGCGCCAGCACCGCATTTGGAGCAATATGCGGCTCCACCACGGCTACGGCTGCCACCATGAGCTCAGTGGCGGTTCCGGAAATGAGAAGATACAGTTATGACCGTTCCCTGGCCACCTCGGTAGTGGCCTCCTCGGCCATTCTCGGGGTAATGATCCCTCCCAGCGTCATCTTTATCATATACGGAATCGCCACCGGTGAATCCATTGCCAAGCTTTTTCTGGCTGGAATCATTCCCGGAATTCTGCTCATGGGCCTTTTTATGCTGGTCACATGGATAAGGGCCGTCAGAAATCCGGCTCTGGCCCCGGCCGGACCCGAAGTCGACCTCAAAGGCAAGATAAGGGCTGTAGCAAAGGGCGGAGTCGAAGTTATCATCATATTTTTCGTGGTCATCGGCGGGCTTTTCCTGGGCTACTTCACGCCCACCGAGGCAGGGGGAGTCGGGGCTGCCGCCACCCTGGCCGTGGCCCTCATCCGCAGACAGCTGAACTGGACCGGCTTTATAAACTCCCTGCGCGACTCCATCCGCATCTCGGCCATGATTATGTTCCTGGTGGCGGCGGCCACGGTTTTCGGGCGCTTTCTGGCAGTGACCAACATCCCCACCACCATGGCTGTCTGGGCCGGGGACCTGCCCGTCCATCCAGTGGCTGTCCTGGCCATCATTCTGCTCATATACCTGTTGCTTGGATGCTTTATTGATGCCCTGGCCCTGATCCTGCTGACCATACCCATCTTCTATCCCGTGGCCGTTCACCTGGGATTCGACCCCATCTGGTTCGGGGTGATAATTGTACTGGTAGTGGGAATGGGCGTAATCACCCCTCCGGTGGGGGCCAACGTCTACGTGGTGGCGGGTATAGTCAAGGACACACCGGTGGTGACCATATTCAGGGGGGTATGGCCTTACCTGTTGAGCATAATACTCTGCATCGCCATCCTGACTCTTTTTCCACAGCTGGCCCTGTTTCTGCCGGACCTCTTCAAGCAATAAAACAACAATACAGCGAAACTTCTTCTGGACCTCAGGGAGATGGTTCTTCCCGGGTTATTTTGTCAGGCTGGAACGCCTTGTTCAGTTGTAACCGGTTTTCTTTCCGGAAACGAGAAAAAAGAACCGTTTCCGGATGAAAACTAATGAGGGCATTCAGCGCAGAAACCATATAGAAAAATCTCATGTCCATCGAGTTTAAAGCCTTCCGGAGCCAGAGATTTTATCCCCGGCGGACAGCCTTCGATGCAGAAAAGCTGCTTGCAGTTGCGGCATTGAAAATGATGATGATGCCCCATGTCGGCCGGTTCGTAATATGAGCCCTGCCCCGGTACCTGCAGTTCGGCGACCACCCCTTCCTCCACCAGCAGCTTCAGATTGCGGTATACCGTGGCAATGCCCAGAGAAGAAACCTTCTCCCGGGAAAACCATAGAATTTCCGCAGGGTTCAAAGGGCCGCTGGCTTCATGCAAACATTCCATCAAGGCTTTTCTTTGCTGAGTCTTGTGTTTCATAGATAAGCTCCCTGGACTTAAACAGATTAATATGGCCATTTAAAACAAATTGCAACTTGCAGGTTATGCTGAATCTGCTTGACTTCTTAAAATTGATAATTGTATATCAATTATCAATAAAATCAAAAAAACACCCCCCAAAAAAGGAGGAGCCATTATGCCAGATAAAAAAACACCCGGAAAAGCCGGGCTGTCAGCCTGCTTACTTAGTGCCGCAATGCTTCTCTTACTGCTCTGGCCGGCAATGGCCCCGTCCTCGGACAAGGACAGGCTGGATATCATGGTCAGCATAGCCCCGCAAAAATCCTTCGTGGACAGAATCGGGGGGGAGTTGACCGATACCACCGTACTGCTCCCGCCCGGGGCCAGCCCGCACACCTTTGAGCCCAAACCCTCCCAGATCAGGAAACTGGGCCGGGCTGACCTGTACATGGCCATAGGAGTTGAATATGAAAATGCACTTCTGCCCAGGATCAAATCCACACACCCGGACCTGGAAATAGTCCGCCTGGACCGGGGCATTCAGAAAATCTCCATGCTGCAGGACTGCGACCATGACCACGGACACAATCACAGTCATGATCATGAGCATGATCACGACAACGGGCATGATCATGAACATAATCACAATCATGGGCACAACAACCATGACCATGGGCATGATCACCATCATGATCACAACGGGCATGATGGCCTGGACCCGCACGTATGGCTCTCACCGGATCTGGCCATGATAATCGCGGACAACGTCTACCGGGTTCTGTCCCAGGCCATGCCCGGGGCAGATGCTGAGTTCAGGGACAACTACCTGTCCTTTATCCGCGAACTGCTTGAGCTGGACCAGGAAATCAAGTCAATTTTCAGTGATGTCCCGCCCGGAAGCAGGTTCATGGTCTTTCATCCGGCCTGGGGCTACTTCGCCCGGGCCTACGGTCTTGTCCAGGTTCCTGTGGAAGTGGAGGGGCGCGAGCCCAGGTCGGCTGATCTAAAGGAGCTTATTGACACAGCCAGGGATGAAGGCATAAAAGTCGTATTCGTATCTCCGCAGTTTTCCAAGCGAAGCGCTGAAACCATAGCCGACTCCATAGACGGCCGGACTGTTTCCATTGACCCCCTGGCTGAGAACTGGAAAGAAAACATGCTCACCGTGGCCGAAGAATTCAAAAAGGCCATGGGGCACTGATAATCAGGCAGCGCCGGTGAATGCGGCCCAGATATATACAGATGAATGAAAACGCCATAGAAATCCAGAACTTAAGCTTTGCCTACAACCCCCACCCGGTCCTGGAAGAGGTAAGCATGCAGGTAAAAAAGGGAGAATTCCTGGCAGTGCTGGGTCCCAACGGCGGAGGCAAAACCACCCTCATGCGGATCCTGCTGAGCATACTGAAGCCCTCCCGGGGCCAGGCCAGGGTTCTGGGAAGCCCTCCCGGCACCCTGCCCCATCTGGTGGGTTACGTTCCCCAGAGCCAGAGCAAAGCAGACAAGTTTCCCATCACCGTTCGGGATACTGTACTTCTGGGACGGCTGGGACCCCTGGGCCGCTGGAGACACTTTACCGACCGGGACTCAGAGCTGGCCCGCCAGGCCCTGGAGCAAGTCGGGATGCAGGACTGTGCCGGACGCAACATAGGCAGCCTTTCCGGCGGGCAGAGACAAAGGGTGCTCATCGCCCGGGCCCTGGTGGCTCAGCCGCAGATACTTTTTCTGGACGAACCCACCGCTGCTGTGGACCAGGCCTTTCACACCAGGTTTTACGATCTGCTCAAAGGACTGAATGACCGTGGAACAACCATCCTGGTCATCAGCCACGACCTTTCGGTACTCTCCAGCCACGTCAAGGCCGTGGCCTGCGTCAACCGCAGTCTCTACTATCACGATTCAGCAGAAATCAGCCAGGAAATGCTGGAAAAGGTATACCACTGCCCGGTGGAACTCATCGCTCACGGCGACGTCCCCCACAGGGTCCTTAGGCACCATTAGATCATGCTGGAAATCCTGCAGTACGATTTTATGCGCAACGCCCTGGCCGCGGGCTTTCTGGGGAGCATCGCCTGCGGCATCATCGGAGCCATGGTTGTGGTCAACAGGCTGGTTTTCATATCCGGGGGCATAGCCCACGCCTCTTACGGGGGCATAGGCCTGGCCTTCTTCGCCGGATTTCCCCCTTCCCTGGGTGCAGGACTGGCCGCACTTGTCTCAGCCCTGACCATGGGCCTGGTCAGTCACAGCCGCAAACACAGGGCGGATACGTTCATAGGAGTCATCTGGGCCGTGGGCATGTCCATGGGCATAATCCTGCTGGATCTGACTCCCGGGTACCGGGTGGACCTCATGAGCTATCTCTTCGGCAGCATACTCATGGTACCCGCCAGCGCCCTGTGGACCATGGCCGGGCTCAGCCTGGCCATCACAATCCTGGTACTCGTATTCTACAAGGACTTCCTGGCCATGTCCCATGACGAGGAGTTCGCCAGAGCAATGGGAGGACCGGTTACCGCGCTTTACTTTCTGCTTCTGGTCATGGTGGCCATGACCGTGGTCATGACCATCCAGGTAGTGGGGCTTATCCTGGTCATTGCCCTTTTAACCATTCCCTCTTATATTGCCGAGAAATACTCCGGTTCTCTAAAACAAATGATGCTGCTGGCGGTTATTATAAGCACCGTCTTCACTCAGACCGGGATCTGGCTTGCATACTACCTGGATTTGACCACCGGGGCCACAATAGTCCTGGTGGCCGCAGCAGCCTTCATCATTTCCGGCCTGCTGCCTGGAAGGAGTATTAAAGGCAAAGCCAAACATAAGAGCTAAAAAACCCCTGGTAACTATTCACCATCCGATAATATTGGTACAATCTAAGCGCACCGCTGATATCCAGGGTGCGGGGGCTTTGCAGACTGGGCGTAAACTGTCTGAACGACGTAGGAAGCGTTAATCAAAACCGTAAAACACCGAACTTGATTTAAAGGATGCTATAGAAGTTATTCTGGCTTAAAAACTCGTGTATAGGTTTTGATTTACGCTTCCTTGGAGTGAGTTTTTACGTCCTGTTTGCAAAGTCCCCGGACCCTGGTGAGTAGTTACAAAAAATTGAAACATACATTTATAAATCATGCTGCAACACCCCAATTTTGATCCGGTAGCCATAGCCGTGGGCCCCCTGGAAATCCGCTGGTACGGTCTCATGTACCTGGCCGGATTCACCCTGGCCTGGCTCCTGGCACGCCACAGGGCCAAAAAGCCCGGCTCGGGCTGGGACGTCAAGGAGCTTCCGGACATGGTGGTCTTCGGGGCCCTGGGCATAATACTCGGGGCCAGGCTCGGCTACATGCTTTTTTACGATTTTTCCGGGTTTGTTTCCCAGCCCTGGACCGCGGTCATGATCTGGCAGGGAGGGATGTCTTTTCATGGCGGGTTAATCGGCGGGATCACAGCCATGTACTGGTATGCCCGCAAGACAGGCAGGAGTTTTTTCACGGTTACCGATTTCGTGGCCCCCATGGGGGCTCTGGGGGTAATGTGCGGTCGCATCGGCAACTTTATCAACGCCGAACTCTGGGGACGTCCCACGGATGTACCCTGGGCCATGGTTTTTCCCGGTTCGGACATGGTCCCCAGGCACCCTTCCCAGATCTACCAGGCCCTGCTGGAAGGACTTCTCCTCTTTATCATCCTGTGGATATTCTCTTGGCGGCCCAGGCCTACAATGGCCGTTTCCGGGCTGTTCTGCCTGGGATACGGGGTGCTGCGCTTTCTGGTGGAATTTTTCCGGGAACCCGACGCCCACCTGGGTTTTGTACTCCTGGACTGGATGACCATGGGCCAGATTCTGTCCATTCCCATGGTAGTGCTGGGCGCGGTGCTTCTCTACCTGGCCTACGGCACCGGAAAAAACTGAATACCTGTTATACTCCCTGCTTTGTAACTATTCACCATGATAATTGGTTTTATCGGGGTCGGTATCGGAATCGGGGTCGGTATCGAAGCTGTTGGGGAACGCCCCACGCAACTCTGGTTTTTCGGTTTTCTATCGACCCTCTCCGAGCTGTAGGCTCTCCGAGCCGGAACCCGATACCGATACCGACCCCGACACCGATGGCCAGAACAAGAGTACACACAAAATGTGCTGAACAGTTACGAAATTTTTTTGATCCGGCCTCAACTGGACAGGCTGCGCATTTTCAGGGAATAGAACATATCCAGGTAACGCCTGGTTTCATCGCGCTCCAGGTTTGATACGTATTTCCAGAAACCGTAAATCCTGGAAAATGAAAGAAGTCTCTGGGCATAAAGCCTCCAGTTGTATTTCTCTTCCACCCTTTTTATCCCATTGTCCGATATGGTATTCCAGTAATCAGGATCTGCCCTGCAGCGGGAGAAAAAGTCCGCCATGAGCCCTGCGGCCTCCTCTCCATGGGTGGGATCAATGTGGAACCCGCTCTTTCCGTCCTCGATTATCTCCAGTGGTCCTCCGAATATGGTGGCAAAGGCGGGCAGTCCCGAATTCATGGCTTCAACAACCGTCAGTCCGAAGGCCTCGAAAAGCGCCGGCTGCACAAAAGCCCCTCTGGAGTCTGCAATAATACGGTACAGTTCCCCGCTCATATTCTTGTCCAGCCGGATGCCCAGCCAGCGCACCTGTCCATGCAGGTCCAGCTCATCAAAAAGCCTGTGCATTTCCTGTATGCACGCCTTTTCTTCCTCGTCCTGGGAATCTCTGACATCCAGACTGCCTGCAACCAGCACAAGATTGGCTTCCTGCCTGAGTTCAGGACTTTCACCGTACCAGCGTACCAGACTGGTGAGATTTTTTATCCTGTCCAGGCGGGCCATGGTAAACAAAACCGGCTTTGACCGGTCCTGAAGTTCTCCCCTGGCCAACTCCATGGGAGGACCATAAATATACTCGTTTAATTCATCGTGCAGTTCCTTGAGGCGACGGTCCTTTTCATAATAAGGGAAATAAACGTTTTCATCCGCCCCCGGGGAAACCACGTTGAACTTGGGGTCGAACACATCTATGCCGCTCACCCCCCGGTAAAGATCGGGCATGGTAAAGGCGTTATAGGTTTCATACTGGCCCACGCTCTCCTCGGTACCTGCAATCTCCTGGTAGGGGCTGGTAATAATGAAATCAGCGGTGTTCATGGCGATGAGGTCAGCAGTGAACTGACTGGAAAACCTGTACTGGGCCTCGTTGTCCTTCCAGTACTGCGAAGAAAAGAGGTACTTGGACTTTTCCAGGGCATGAGCGATATTGCACTGGGTGATGTTCATCTTTTTGGACATGAGTGAGGCCACCAGGTTGCCGTCGGAATAGTTTCCGATGATCAGGTCCGGACGGCCCTTGAGCTCGCTTTGGCCCTCCTGGGTCGAATCCAGGGCGAATCGTTCCAGGAAGGGCCAGACATGAAATCTTGAAATCCAGTGCGGCACCATCTCGCCGCCGGGATAGCGGAAAGGCACCCGCAGGATTCTGGCGTTGCTGGTTCCGACAATATCTTCCAGACGCTGGTTGCAGGGGGTATCCCCTGCCTCGGGGATCAGGCGGGTCAAAACAATGATCTCCGGCTCAATCTCCAGGCCCTGCTCCTTTATCTGCCTGCGCATTTCCTTTTCCAGGGCGCGTACCTGGTCCAGTATATATACTATCTGCCCCCCGGTATCCGGCCTGCCCAGCACGTTGGACTGCCCGAAGTATCCGTGGGGGGAGACTATCACCAGCTTGAATATCATGGGGATGCGGCTCAAAAACGATGCCAGAATATTGGGAGGGGGAGCCTCGAGTATCTCGCGCAACAGCTCAAGAGTTTCCCGGACGCGCTCCACATCCCGGCCCCATCCGGGCTGAAATCCCAGTGACTGCATATGCCTGGCGATTCCGGACCATTCCTGGGAGGGGTCCTGCTTCTTAAGGAAGGTCAGGGCCTTGCGCAGGGCTGAACGAAGTCCGGAAATGGTTTCAATGTGGCCGTTTATCATAAGCTGCCTGCCCTCAATCTGGTGCAGGCGCAGAAACTCAAAGAGTTTTTCATGTCCCCTCTTCTTGTCCTGAAAAAACTGCCCTGACAGGTGGCGGTTGAGAAAATCAACCCCCTTGCCAATGTAGGAGTATTCATTGAGCTTTGGAAACTCCCTGTTGAAGGGCTCCAGGTCAATTTCCAGCAGAAAGTCGTCCACCTGGGTGCTGTTGTTCACCTGCATTTCCTCGAACTTGAGGTAATCGCTGACATTTATTTCATCAAAAAGCACGTCTTCCACATGAAAACGGAAGTACTGCCATTTAGCTATTTCCGGGCGCACAGCCAGATAAACCCAGGGACTTCGTATTGCAGCCACCTGGGTATACCTGAAGACTTCAAATATCAGCGCGGACTCTTGCCTGCCGTGTTCTTCGTCTTCAAAAAAATCCGCCAGCATGTCCTGCAGTTCCGAACGTAGAAGAAAAGGCTTCTCTTTTCTGGTCAGTTCCCGCAAAAAAAGATACACCGACTTTCTCAGTTCGGGGTCAAGTCCGTCCAGTTCCTCGATATCAATCATTATCCTTCCTCCAGAAACCCGAAATGCTGCATTCCCTCGATTATGCCCCGGGCATAATGATCAACTGCAAAATATATATTCGAAGTCACGGGCATGCCCTTGAGTTCCTGGCTGTAGTTGCCCACAATCACCCCCAGCATGCTGCCCATGAGCATCTCCCGGTCATTGCCGGAATCGCCGGCCACCAGGACCTTTTTCATATCCACTCCCCATTTCATACACAGATACCGGATGGCCAGACCCTTGGAGGCCCTCACAGGCAGAAAATCCAGAAACTGGTTGTGGGAATGGATCATCTTGGCGTGCAGATCTTTCTGGCGCAGGAGCCTGCGCACGTGCCGCACCCCGGGATATTTTCCAGGAATATAATTATAGCTGAGCTTGAACTCCCTCTGATTTTCCTGGACCTGCATTTCCACTCCAGGCACATCCTTCATTACCTCTGCAATGGCCCCGGGCTTCCAGCGGTAGGCTATATGCCTGCTCCAGGCGTGGTCCTTGAGTATGTTCGGCCCGTAATATATTTCGCTGCCCACCGAGGTGATGAAAATATCCGGGACGGGCACGTTTTCTTTGGCCAGAACATTCAGGGTGCTCTCCAGCCTCCTTCCCGTGGCCACTCCGAAAACCAGCTCATCCTGCATACTGCTCAGGATGGACAGAAGTTCTCTGAGCCCCTGGGGCTCCCCCAGAAGAGTATTGTCTATGTCCGTGATCAGAACCTTTTCCGCCACAGGCAGTTTGCTCTTGATAATGGGCAGTCCGGGCTTTTCCTGCTTTCTGCGTGGACGCAGCTTCTGGATCTCGCGCAGGTAGGTCTTTGTATGCGCATGCCAGGAGAAAAACTTTTTTACCCCTTTGATGCCTGCTCTGGAATACTTTTTCCAGTTTTCCCTGTCGCTTACCAGAGACAAAAGGGCCTTGGTCATGGCCTCCTTGTCCAGGGGGTCGATGAGCATGCCGTTGGCGCATTTGCCTATTATTTCCCTGGGCCCTCCATCATCGGTGGCCACCAGGGGCAGCCCGGTAGCCCCTGCTTCAATAAGCGTCAACCCGAAAGGTTCGGTCATGGCCGGATTGATAAATACCCCGCGCCGTTGAGCCGCATAGCGGTAAAGCTCAGGCACGTCGTCGGCTGCATGCTTCTTGGGATATGCGGCCTGGCCGTAAAGATCGTGCTTGTCCACCAGCATCAGGATCCGGGTAAGTACTCTTTTGGGGCCTTTGTCCATTCTGGCTATATCTTCGCGGTTTCCGGCAATGATCACCAGGTTGGCAGCCTCGCGCAGTTCCGGACTCTCTCCGAAGGCCTCCACCAGGGTGGTAATATTCTTGCGCTCGTCGGGACGGGAAAGGGCCAGTATCATGGGCTTATTGGACTTCTGCAGGAACCTGTCCAGCTCGTGGGCGATCCGGGGCTTCTTCTGATTCGATTTGTAGGGATAAAAGCGCTCCAGGTCTATTCCGGGAGGTATGATACGCATCCTCCCGGGATGATAATTCTCGTATTCCTTATACTGCTCGTCGCGTTCCTGGGCTGTGCTGGTGATTACCAGGGAAGCATTGCCCAGGGCCACTTCTTCGGCCTCGATCCTGGTGGACATGTTGTATCTGGATTCTATGGCGGCCTCGTTGCGGCCGTGTTCCAGCAGGCGCTCCTTTTTTATGCGTCCCAGTGAATGCCCGGTAAAGATAAGAGGCACCCCCAGGTGCTGGGCCAGTTTTGACCCGGCCAGGCCGGCATCGGCGTAATGCCCGTGGATTATATCCGGCACCATGCCCACCCGCCTGAAGTACTGCAGGGCTTTGTCCGTGAACTCATCCAGGTAGGGCCAGAGCACTTCCTTGCGCAGATACCTCTTGGGGCCGAATTCTATGCGCACGATATTGGCCTTGTCCCCCAGCTTCTCAATGGTTTTGCCGTAGCTGTTGTCCACCTTGGAATCCAGGCCCTTTCTGGTGAGCAGGTCCACCCTGGCCACCCTGGGATTTTTGCCCAGGGCCCTGGCCAGTTCCACAACGTACTTGACCTGGCCGCCGGTGTCCGAATCCCGGCCCAGTTCCATGTCAAAACCCCGCACCAGGCCGTGAATGCTCAGGTGCACCAGATACAGGCCTTCTTTACGTCGCCTGATATTCGTCATACATGCCTCCGGATGAAAACTGGATAACCAGTAAAAGCCGTAACTTGTCAGTTTAAGTCAATATCTTACAAACGGTGCTGTTCTTTTCCCGGACAAAGCCGGTATAAACCGGGAGCAATACCGCCGGCATACAGCTTTAATCGCCGCTTTCCATCAAATGATCTGTAAACTTGCTGTAAAAATCCCTCTTTTCAGGCACTGCTCCCCTGATGGAGCATACTTCCGCAGCCATGCGCACTGCTCTTTGCAGTATCATTTCCCAGGACCAGCCTCTGCACAGGCCCAGCATAAATACCGCACTGAATGAATCTCCTGCTCCTACCGCATCCTGGAAAGGAGTCGCTTCCGGCGCTTCAGCAAAGAGATACTCCCGGTTCCGGGGAAAAAGCATGGCTCCATCACCGCCCATGGTCAGCACCAGGCATTTAAGACGGCAGACGCTCTGCACCTTCCTGGCCATGGCCTGCAAACTGTCTTTTCGGATTTCCAGGGCTGCGGCCACCTTTTCAAGTTCCTCCAGATTGACCTTCAAGTAGGTGCACCAGGACAGGACGTCCATGACCAGGCCCCTGCTCCACCAGGGATCGCGCAGGTTGATGTCGCAGAACACCTCCTGGTCTCTCTTTTGAACCAGGGCATAAAGAGTCCGGGCTGACATTTCGCTCCTGGCCGCCAGTGTACCGTGGTAGAAAAGTGTTCTGCCTTCAAAAATCCTCGCCATGGAAGGAGCAAGCTCAATATAATCGAAAGCAGCCTCTTCTTTGATTTCATAATACGGCTCATCACCCTGGAAACTGACCAGCACCATGCCGGTGGGCCTGTCCTGGTCCACCTGCAGGCCATCCTGGTTCATGCCCCAGCGCTGCATCTGCTCCCCCACCTCTTTTCCGG
>PWGS01000293.1 GCA_003554505.1 Desulfonatronospira sp.
AATACTCAGTTGCAGGGCAAGTAATCACCTACACCTTTGCAGTAGAGAATACCGGCAACGTGACTCTAACCGATGTTGTGATCGACGACGCAATTATAGGCATTAGTAACCTTTCAGTAGATCCATCAACCCTGGACCCCGGTGCAACCGGCACTGCCACTGCTATCCACCTTATAACGCCAACCAACCTGGCAGCTGGTAGATTCGAAAATACTGCAACAGTAACCGGCAACTACACAGATGCCGAAGGTGATCCGCAGACTACGAGCGACAGCGATGATGAAACAATCACAAAAACTCAGGAAACCCACATCTCTGTAACTAAAGATCTCAAAAAGATTAATGGTAATGAAACTAAAACAGAATATAGTGCCGTTGGTGATGTCCTCACCTACAAAATTCGCTTAGAGAACACCGGCAACGTTAAGGTTTACAACCCGCAGGTAAATGATCCGCAGGCTACAACCGGCCCTACCTATGTTTCCGGGGATGAGAATAACAACGGCATTCTTGATCCAAATGAGACCTGGATCTATGAAGCCACCTATGAAGTGACCCAGGAAGACTTAGATGCAGGAGAGTTCACCAACACTGCTATCGGCACAGGCTCAGCTGATACTACCGGTGATGGTTCCGGAGACACTGCGGTTGAAGATGAAGACGACGAAACAGTTGATGCAGATCAAGATGCTACAATCGAGCTCGAAAAGACTGCCGAACCAGAGACCTACTCAGCGGCGGGTCAAGTGATAACTTATACCTATACGGTTACCAACACCGGTAATGTTGAGCTAACCAATATAGCCTTAAATGAAGAAGATGGTGACTTTACGGGTACCGGCCCCTTGCCTGATCCTGCATACGTAACTGACAGCTCTACTGAAGACAGCCCGGAAGGGACGCTTAAACCGGGTGAGAGTGCCACCTATGAGGCCACCTACACGATCACCCAGGACGACTTAGATGCCGGCAAAGTCGAAAACACGGCCACTGCTGAGGGAGATGACCTTGATGGCAATCCAGTAGATGACAGTGATTCTGAAACAATAGAATTTGCCGAAGAACCAGCGATAGCGATAACCAAGGAAGCTATGCCTTCAACCTACTCGGTGCTAAACGAAGCAATAACTTATACCTACACGGTTACCAATACCGGTAATGTTGAGCTAACCGATGTAACCTTAAATGAAGAAGCTGGTGACTTTACGGGCACTGGTCCTTTGCCTGATCCTGCATACGTAACTGACAGCTCTACTGAAGACAGCCCGGAAGGGACGCTTAAACCGGGCGAGAGTGCGAGCTATGAGGCCACCTACGCCGTTACCCAGGATGATCTAGATGCCGGTTCAGTGGAAAACAGGGTAACTGTAACCGCTGAAGATCCGCAGAATCAACTTTTTTCTGCCGAAGACACAGAGCAAATAACCTCCGAACCGGATCCTGAACTGACATTGACCAAGACTGCCGACCAGCAGACCTACTCAGCGGCGGGTCAAGTGATAACTTATACTATCGTAGTGGAAAACACGGGCAATGTAACTATTACTGACATTGAAGTAAAAGATCCGCTGACCGGGCTGGATGAGACCATCACCAGCCTCGCTCCCGGCGATTCAGAAACCTTTACCGGGACTTACACGATCACCCAGTCTGACTTAGATAATGGCTCGTTCCGCAATATAGCTACTGCTTCCGGCACAGACCCGGAAGATAACACCGTGGCCGACAGTGATGATGAAACCATTACTGCTGATAAAAATGCCGAACTATCATTGACTAAAACCGGTTTCCCTTCCTTCTACACCGAAGTCGGTCAGGTGATCCAATACTTTTTCCTGGTAGAAAACACCGGCAACGTCACCCTAACTGATGTAAGGATCGATGATGCAACCCTTGATATAGCAGGGCTTTCTGTATCACCGTCCACCCTGGCTCCGGGGCAAACGGGCTCTGTGATTGCCCTTTATGAAATAACCCAGGAGGATTTGGATGCCGGGGAAGTTTCCAACACGGCTACAGCAACCGGCAAAGATCCCGATAATGAAGAAGTCGAAGACGAAGCCACTGCAGTAGTCCCTGCATCTGATCTCGAGGCTTCTATAGAAATTGAAAAATCTGCCGACCAATCAAGTTACAGCCAGGTAGGCGACCAGATCACCTATACTTTCACTGTTGTAAATACAGGCGATCTAACCTTGTATGATGTAACCATCAATGATGAACTTATTGGCGTGAGCGATTTAGCAGTGATTTCAGAGCTTGCTCCTGGCGATAGTGCTACAGGGCAGGCGACCTATACAATTGAGCAAAAAGATATCGATGCCGGCGAATTTGTTAACGCGGCTACGGTTAAAGCAAATGATCCCGATCAAAATGAAGTGACCAATATCGATGATGAAACTGTAATTGGCCCCGATCCCGATCCTGCGATGGAGCTAGATAAATCTGCTGATAAGCAGAGCTTCAGTGCGGCAGGAGATGTAATTACCTATACCTTTACTGTGGAAAATACTGGCAATGTAACCTTAACCGGTGTAAAAATAGACGATCTCTTAACTGGTTCAAGTAACCTGGCGATAACTCCCTCGACACTCGGGCCGGGTGACACCGGGACGTCTACCGCTACTTACGAGGTTAGCCAGGCCGATCTGGATCGCGGGGAAGTGGAGAACACAGCTACAGCAACAGCTACAGACCCCGGCGATAATCCGCTCTCGGCCACTGATGATGAAACAGTAGCGGCTGATCAACTGCCATCGATCAAGTTAATCAAGGAAGCTGACCCTGCAAGCTATACCGGCGCCGGCGAAGAGATTACCTACACCTTTACGGTAACTAACGACGGCAATGTGACGCTCACTGATGTTGTTGTTTACGACAAATATGTTGATGAAGAAATTGGCACCTTAAGCAGCCTGGATCCCGGGGATAGCGAAGAGTTCACCTACGTCTACACCATTACCCAGGATGACGTCGATGCCGGAGAGGTCATAAACTCCGCTATGGCGACAGCTGAAGATCCCCGGGATGATGAGGTTACTGACAGTGATACAGAAACGGTAACCTTTGATGAGCAAC
>PWGS01000062.1 GCA_003554505.1 Desulfonatronospira sp.
ACAAGTGTAAGTTATGAAGCCTTATGCAGTCAAATTGTTCGACTCCCTAACCGGATTTATCGTTTTTGACAAGTCTTTTGGAAATAAGACTCAAGAGTAAAGGAATCAAGTTGATTATTGCCAGCAGGATATTGCCCTGGAAAATTCCCTGGAGTGACCGGGGTTTTTCAGGGAGTGCAGATAAAAGAACCCTTCTTCACTGTTGCCCGGGTTTTCCAGTGCGGCCCCCAGGGAAATGACCGGGCTCTGCTCCAGGGTGCACTCGCTGCGGTAAATTATATCCAGTTCTTTTAACCGGCGGTCCTGTTTTATTTCCCGGGGCAGGCAGGACAGGGACCACTCTCCTAAAAAGGAGTGGTTGACATGGGTGTTAAGATCAAGGTCGTTATCCCTTAAAAAGATTTCTTCTGAATAATCGGGCTGCTCCAGGGGGGTGATTTTTGTCCGCGAAAATTCCAGACACGGCGGCCCCGGAGCTGAGAAATCCCGGATAAAGTCTGCCGGGGTCCTGATTATCCTTCTTTTTTCCAGATCGAAAACAGCCCAGGAGGTTGTGGCCAGGACCAGGAGGCTGCCTTTCTCGTCCTGGAGCTTAAAGTCTCTGAAGGCGAAGTAGCGGTTGAGTGCTGAAGGAAAGGGGGTCAGGCGGACCATTTGTCCCAGAAAGGGCAGGCTTTGGATACGGATGAACTTGCGCATGAGCACCCAGCTCATGTTTCGGGAAAGGAGCCTGTCCGTGGAAAAAATCTCCAGCAGGTTGCTGTGGGTGTAAGCTGAGTCTTGCATCCAGTCCAGAAGAGCGGTAAGTTTGATCCTGCGGCTTTTGTCCACCTGGCTGACCCTGATGGGGCTGGTCTCTGTATGAGTGGGATTTTGCATGGATCTCCTTTTTAATGCTTTGGGAGGCAGTAGTTTATGATTGAAGCGTATTCCTTCGGCAGAATGCGAATCCAGGGAAAGGATTATACTCAGGATTTAAAAATTATCAAAGGCGGGGTTGTGCCCCGGTGGTGGCGCAAATCCGGGCACAGTGTGGAACCGGATGATGTCCTGGATATCCTTGAGGCAGCCCCGGACACACTTATCCTGGGCAAGGGGCGTCCCGGGGTGATGCAGAGCACCCCGGAACTCAAGAGCCTTTTGCAGCAAAAGGGCATCGAACTGGTGGAAGCGGGCACGGACAAGGCCTGGGAAGAGTTCAACCGGCGTTTTGCCAGGGGGGAAAACATTGCGGCCGGGTTTCATCTCACCTGCTGAGCTGTTCAAGCCTGGCTTTTCATGGGTGCTGCTAAAAATAAAGTTTGAGAAATTTAGTTGAACAGCGAAAAATAATGCTGTATTAAAAACCTTGAACAAGACCTGACAGCCCGCCTGTCCAGTCAGGCTTCGGCGGCTGCAGGGTTTTTTATTTTAACCGATGCCCGGCTGCAAATCGTTTATGCATGCCGGCGTAAAAGAAGGTAATATGAACTGGGACTGGGAAAAGCTGCAACAACGCAACAGGCAGAGAAAGTCCGGCTGGGAGCCGGGATCCGGCGGCGGAGGACCTACACCTCCCGACTTCACCAAGATCAAGGAAGCCTTGAACAAATGGGGCGACAGCAGGCTTATTCTGATTATACTGGTGATTATCATGGTCGGCTGGCTTCTGACTGGTTTTTTTCGGGTGGAACCGGGCCAGGTGGGCGTGGTCCAGCGTTTCGGGGCTGTGGTGCATGTAACCGAGATGGGTGCCGGCCTCAACTGGCACTGGCCCAGGCCCGTGGGCCAGGCCACCAAGGTGGACACTCAGCAGATCAGAAGCTTCGAGATAGGGTTCACCCGGGTTGAAGGCAGAAAAAGGGTCAACCGGGATGAAGCATTGATGCTTACCAAAGACAAAAACATTGTCCATTTCGAGATAATAGTCCACTACCAGGTGTACAATCCTGAAGAATACCTCTTCGAGATTGAAAATCCAGAGGAAGTCATAAAGACCACCACAGAAAGCGCTCTTCGCAGTGCCGTGGGCACCCTGGAGATAGACCGGGCCATTGTGGCCGAGGGGCTCAGCCGGATAGCCACCAATACCCAGGAGCTGCTGCAGGAACTTCTGGACGACTACAATTCCGGCCTGCGGGTGGTAAACGTCAGGACCGAACGGGGCGACGCCCCCCAGGAAGTCCGTCAGGCCTTTCATGATGTGGTCCGGGCCATGGAGGACAAGGAAAGGCTTATCCACAGGGCAGAGGAATACAGAGAAGATATTATACCCAGGGCCAGGGGTGCAAGAGCCCAGAGAATCCTGGAGGCCCAGGGAGAGGTCAAGAGGTTCGGCCAGCTCCTGGTGGAATACCGCAAAGCCAAGGGCGTCACGCGGCAGAGGCTCTATCTGGAGACCATCGGAGATATCCTTCCGGGCGTGAACAAGATCATTATGGACAAGGATGCCGCAGAAAGAGTGATGCTTTTTCCAGACGGAAAAGGTGTGCGGTTTGAAACCATTGAGGCGGGAAGATAGCCATGGCTGTCACAGGCTGTAAGTTTCGGAGGAATACATGAGAATTGCGGCTTTTTTTCCGGTGGCCCTGTTAGTGGGTATCATCGTTTTCTCCCTGTCCATATTTACAGTGGACGAAAGGGAATATGCCCTGGTGCTGCAGCTTGGAGAGCACAAGCGCACTATTAAAGAGCCGGGGCTTCACTTCAAGATCCCCCTGATCCAGTCGGCAACCCTTATAGACAAAAGGGTGCAGACCAGCGATGTCGGTGCTGACGAGTTTTTGACCGTGGATATGGAAAGGCTTTTAATCGACCATGTCACCCGCTGGCATGTAAAAGATCCTCTTCTTTTCTACATGACCGTGCGCAATGTCCGGGAGGCCCAGGGACGGATCCAGAACGGGGTGGTTGCAGAATTAAGGGACGTTGTCAGTAACGAGTCCATTCTCAATGTCATCGCCGAGGAACGCGAAGCCCTCATGAACCTGGTCAGCGAGCGGGCCAGGGAGCGCATAGAAGATTTCGGGATCATGGTCAATGATGTGCGCATGAAGCGCGTTGATTTCCCCTCGGA
>PWGS01000231.1 GCA_003554505.1 Desulfonatronospira sp.
AAGTTATTCTGGGATAAAAATTCGTGTATAGGTTTTGATTTACGCTTCCTTGGAGTGAGTTTTTACGTCCTGTTTGCAAAGTTTCCGGACCCTGGTGAATCTTACAGGAAGGCAAGCCCCTACTCCATTTTAAGATCCCGGGTCATGAGATCCTGTACTGCCGTCCTGGGGTCCTTGCGCTGGAAGAGCACCTGGTAAACCTGCTCGGTTATGGGCATGTCCACATCCATTTTTCTGGCCAGGTGCCGGACCGATTCCGTGGTCTTGACCCCTTCGGCCACCATCCTGGAGCCTTCCAGGATCTCATCCAGGGTCATGCCCCGGCCGAGCTTGAGTCCAACCTGGCGGTTGCGGCTGAGATCCCCGGTGCAGGTCAGCACCAGGTCCCCCATGCCCGAAAGACCCATAAATGTCTTTTCCCTGCCCCCCAGGGCCACACCCAGGCGGGCCATCTCCACCAGACCCCGGGTTATAAGGGCCGCCCTGGCGTCATGGCCGAACTCCAGCCCGTCGGATATCCCGGCGGCTATGGCCATGATGTTTTTAAGGGCCCCGCCAAGTTCCACACCCTTGTAATCCTGGTTGGCATAAACCCGGAAAAAATCCGTACTCATGACGTCCTGCACACGGCGGCCCAGGTCCTGGTCCCGGCATCCCAGGCTCACGGCTGTGGGCAGCCTTTTGCTTACCTCGCCTGCAAATGAAGGACCGGATATAATGGCATACCGCGGCTCTTTTTCCTGAAGGCTTTCCTGGACCACGGCGGACATGGGCTTTAAGGTGGCCAGCTCCACCCCTTTGCTGGCACAGATTATTACCGGTCTTCGGGGAAAAAGGTCTTTGGCCTCCTCCAGGGCCTGGCGCATGAACTGAGTGGGTATGGCCACCAGAAAATAATCCGCGCCCTGCATGACTGCAGGCTGGTCCTTGCTGACATTGAGCCTGGAATCAAGCCTGATTCCAGGCAGAAAAAGGGAATTTTCCCCGGTTTTTCTGATCTCTTCCACCAGTTCTTTTTCCCTGACCCAAAGACCCACGTCCAGGCCCTTTTCGCTCAACATATTGGCCAGGGTGGTCCCCCAGCTCCCGCCGCCCAGCACAGCAATTCTGGTCATTTATTCTCCATGGTTAGGCAATTCTTCCAGTGCAAAGCGATAAACAGATACAATTAAACAAGCTGAAACCGTCAAGTCTTGTTTCACATGCAATCAGGGGGACTGTTGACCATAATGTCTGTGCTCCAGTGGTCCGGGGATTCGACGGCAGATGGTGAATAGTTGCCAGGAAACAAAACTGCACAGAACCAGCTTTACTGCCACTCATCCTGTACGAGCCTGAATATCTCGGTCACGCTGCGGGCGCGGACACTTTCAAAGGGCTCACTGGTGACGCTCTCAGGGCACTCGCCATTACTCTCATATCTGACTTCAATGTATTTCATTACCCCGATATAAGGGGAAAGCTCTGACTGCGTCCGGCGCACGTGCACTTCCAGGGAATCCTTCTTGGCCTTGCTGTATTTGCCCACGACACCGTTTTCCGTGTGCTCCAGGAGCGGAGATCCCCTGGTGCCGGCATAATTGCGATTGAGCATGTCCACCCGGCTCTGGGCGAACTCGTTGAAATGGGAATGCAGGTAATGGTCAGGCTCCAGAGTGGCCACCGGATCGCCCTGCGCAACTTGAGGATTGGCCATCATCATACCCGGCACGGCCACAAGCACGCATAAAAGTAATCTTTTCATGGCAGGACATCCTGTTTTTCACAGCATATATTTGAAATGCCGTACCTGAAAGAAAAAAGGCCCGGGCAACCATGTGCTGCCCGGGCCTTTAACACTTATTCCAGACGCATTTCAACCCGCCGGTTGAGCTGGCGTCCTTCCCTGGTATCGTTGTCAAACTCAGGCCTGGTCAAACCATAAGCCTCGGTCTCAATTGCATCTTTGTCAACACCCTGTTCAACCAGAAAGTCAGCCACTGAGTCAGCTCTTCTCTGGGACAGGCCCATGTTGTAGTCCGCCGGCCCGATATTGCAGGTGTGCCCTTCGACCACCACGTGGGGATCGGTGCGGTCCTGGATCTGCCTGGCGGCTTCTCTCAGGATTTCAGCATACTGAGGCCGGATAACAGACTTGTCAAACTCAAACTGGATGTTGGAGAAAACAATGACTTCTTCCTCGGGTTCAACAGCGGGTGCAGGTTCGGGCTCGGGTTCGGGAGCAGGGGTGACGGTCTCTTCACGTTCGGTGTAGAAAACATCCCGGATAAAGTCCGCCCGGACAAAATCCTTCTGCAGTTCGTCAGCATCAATTTTTACCGTGCAGGGATTGATCCCGGCCAGTTCGTCAACCAGAGCCTTTTCAGCATCGCTCTGGGCCAGGCTGATGAAATGAAAGCAGATCCTGTCCCCGTACTCCTGGTACCTTGCTTCCATCACCGGGCCGGGCCTGGGTCCGATATTGGATTCCCCGTCAGTAACGGCTATCACGGCAATATCACCCCTGAGTTCTGCCAGCTTTTCCGAGACCTGGATGAGATCCCGGCCCATGGGAGTACGGCGCCCGAAAATCTCCGTCTCTACTGGAATGGACTCAAAGGCATCCCCTACTGCGGCTTCACTGTAGGAGGAAGGGCTCAGAAATTCTTTGTACGGACCATAAGTATACACACCGAAGTTTACATCCAGATCAGGGAGTTCCTGATTCAGCTGCAAAAGCGTATCCCTGGCCACCACATTCTTGGGCGTCCCCAGTTCCTGGTAGTCGAACATCATGGATCCGGAGGTGTCTACATAAAAAATAAAGTTATCCGCCCTGGGCTCGATAATCGTCCTGGTCTCCGCCAGGGCATGCTGAGCCCCCATAAAGGCTGCAGCAATAAACAGAAGCAGTATGGAACGTCTCACCGATTTAAACATGATCCAGACCTCCTTGAAGTTAGACGGTTAAATTTCAACAGATAATAATAAGTCTTTTCTTGCTGAATGCAAGTTACAGAAGTAAGTTTATAATATCTGTACCTCTTTATTTGGACCTTCGGGCGGGTAT
>PWGS01000054.1 GCA_003554505.1 Desulfonatronospira sp.
CGGCCTTGCCCGGTCTAACATGCTGCATGAACTTCAAAATACTTATACAAGTTAAATCAGATAATTAAAGGATTTTGATTAAGTCTGCCTAAGTCGCTCAGATCCCGCACTTACTTTCTGGAAAATCTTGATTTGAAAGTTGGGCAGAAATCGAAAAAGTAAGTGCGGGACGGCCATTTTGCCAAACCCCGGAGCCTGCAAGGATATATGTCGAAAAAGTATATTTCACGGATTCAGGTTGGAAAATCAAAGCCGCGTAAGTTCATCCATTATATTTTTTGTAAGTCAAACTCAAGCTCTTGTTCAGGATAACCCGCAAGACGAGCTCAAGGCGTATGATAGTGTTTGGAAAGCAAGGTATGAAAAAAGTATCGCTGAACAGAAAAAGTTTTCAATGCACATTGGGTTGACCGCTGATTGTAGTTCAGGGTATAAAAAAAATTAAGTTTGATGACTCTTGCAACTGTTTTGATCATGTTTGTAGAACCTGTGGCGGCCAGCAGGCCTTAATAGGGAAGGCCGGTGCAAGTCCGGCGCGGTCCCGCCGCTGTCAGTGGGGATGAAATCCGCATTCAGCCACTTTGAGGCATATTTCCCGGTATTCCTGGGAAATGGCAAGTTTCAGGGGAAGGCGCGGAGAGTAAGCTGATCCACGAGCCAGAAGACCTGCCGCGGGTTTTTCACCTGCAGGGAGATGGTAAATCCCCGGGAGGGCATAGTTGTATGCCTGCCCGGGGATTTTTTTGTGTGAAATTGGTTTGATGCTTGAGCTTTTTTAAAACACAAAGGAGATAAAATGGATTTGAGGGTGCAGATAAACATCACCCCTGAAAACTGCCGGGGCTGCCGGGCCTGCGAGACGGCCTGCGCCTGGTGGGACAAGCCCCCTTTTAATCCCAGGCGGGCCGGGATTCATATCATTAAGGACGAGGAAGCCGGCAGTGAATACCCGCTTTTGAACATGGAATGCCAGGAAAAATTCTGCGGCAAGCAGGCCCCGGGGGCCAGATCTCTGCTGGAGCCGGCATGCGTTACTGCCTGTCTGTTCGATGCTTTGCAAGTGGAAAAAGAGGAGGTCCGGGATGCGGGATAAATGGTATGGGTGGTGCGGAAGGATTCTCTACGTGGACCTGAACAGCATGCAGGTCAAAACACAAGCGCTGCCCAGGGACCTGGTCCGGGACTATCTGGGTCAGGCCGGTAGCGGGGCCAGGCTGCTCATGGACATGATTTATCCCGGGATGGACCCTTTGTCTCACCAAGCCCCGCTCATATTCGGGGTCGGCCCCCTGGGAGGTACGCCTGCACCTTGCTCCGGGCGTTTCAGCCTGACCTTCAAGTCGCCTCTCACCGGAATTTTCGCCGACTCCAACTGCGGCGGGCATTTCGGGCCTGAGCTTAAAATGGCCGGATTTGATCACCTGGTAATCACAGGCAAGGCGGCTCATCCCGTCTACCTGTGGATAGACAATGACCAGGTAAGAATAAAGGATGCCCGGCATTTATGGGGGCTGGACACCTGGGAAACAGACGCCGGCATTAGGCAGGAGCTTGGAGAAAGAACGGCCCAGGTGGCCTGCATCGGACCGGCCGGTGAAAACATGGTGCTCATGTCCGCGGTGATATGCAATCTGGCCCGGGCCGCTGCACGCTGCGGGCCCGGGGCTGTCATGGGGTCCAAGAATCTCAAGGCAGTGGCTGTCCGCGGGGACAGGGGAGTGGATATTTTTGAGCCCGCCGCCTTTGCAGAGGCTGTACAGGAAGTGCAGGAAAGCATTCTGAAAGACCCTCTTTATGAACAGGCCAGTTCCTACGGTACCTGAGCCATTACCCCCTTGGCCCAAGGTATGGGCTTTTTACCCACAAGAAATTTTCAGGAGTCCGTCTTTGCAGCTTCCTCCAGTTTTTCCGGAGAAAACCTCAAGGATAATTACGTTCAAAGAAACAAAGGCTGTTTCAACTGCCCGGTAAGCTGCAGCCGTTACTGCAGTGTACAAGAGGGGCCTTATGCCGGAACCAGAGGCGAAGGTCCGGAATATGAATCCATCTCGGCGTTCGGTTCCAAGTGCGGCAATTCCGACCTGGAAGCAGTCCTGCATGCCAACATGCTCTGCAACAGGCTTGGCCTGGACACCATAAGCACCGGCAATGTCCTGGCCTGGGCCATGGAGTGCGTGGAAAAAGGGGTTTTTTCCGCCAGAGACCTGGGCCTGGACGGTCTTTGCTTCGGCAACCATCAGGCCATGGTTCAGGCTATACATAAAATTGCCGCCAGGCACGACGGGGGTGATATCCTGGCCCAAGGGGCCTGGAGGGCTGCGCGCATACTCGGAGGACAAAAGCTGGTGGTGCACAGCAAAGGTCTGGATTACCCGGCAGTGGATGTTCGCGGAACCAAGGGCATGGCCATGTCCTTTGCCGTCTCCCCCAGAGGCGGAGATCACTTAAAAGGGCTATGTCTTTTCGAGGTGGCACCGGATGTATATGCACATATCCTCAAGAGTGAGCTGGGCATTGATCCCGGAGATAGATACTGGCTCAAGTATGAAACCAAGGCCTGTCTCATGGCCTGGCAGGAGGACTGGCACTGCGTAGTGGACTCCCTGGGACTCTGCAAGCTGGAGGGAATCGCATTAAAACCCGTTCTGCCCGCCCATTTTCACAGGCTGCTGTCCACAGCCACAGGCTGGTCAGGGGATGTCCAGGATCTCAGGCGGGCCGGGGAGAGGATCTGGAACCTGGAGCGGATGTTTAACTGCAGGGAAGGACTGGGCAGAAAAGACGATTATCCGCCGAAGCGGCTTATGCAGGAGCCCGTGAAGAACGGTCCTTCCAGGGGAGAATGTCTGGACAGGGATAAATACGAGACCCTGCTTACGGAATACTACAGCCTCAGAGGATGGGACCTGGACACGGGTGTCCCGAAACCGGCAACAAGGAGCAGGCTTGGGCTTTCATAAGGCAAAAAAATACGTAATTATTCACCAGGGTCCGGGGACTTCGCAAACAGGACGTAAAAACTCACTCCAAGGAAGCGTAA
>PWGS01000010.1 GCA_003554505.1 Desulfonatronospira sp.
ATATGGGCATTCTCAGGGTGGATCATCCGGACATCATGGATTTTATCCGGGCCAAGGAGCGCGACGGAGAGCTGAACAACTTCAATCTGTCAGTGGCCCTCACCGAGAAATTCATGCAGTCCGTGGAGTCCGACAGCGATTACTCCCTGACAGCGCCGCAGAACAACCAGGAAACAGGGCGGCAAAATGCCAGGGAGGTCTTTTCCCTGCTGGTGCACAAGGCCTGGGAGTCAGGCGATCCGGGAATAATTTTTCTGGACCGCATCAACAAAGACAATCCCACGCCGAACTTAGGGGAAATGGAAAGCACCAATCCCTGCGGGGAACAGCCCCTTCTTCCTTACGAAGCCTGCAACCTGGGCTCCATCAACCTGGACAGGTTCTACTCCCCCACGGCCGAGGACGGCATCGACTGGGAGGGATTAAAAGAGACAGTGCACCTGAGCGTGCGCTTTCTGGACAATGTCATAGACCTTTCCAGGTATCCCCTGGAGCGCATTACTGAAATGGTGCACAAGACCAGGAAGATCGGCCTGGGAGTAATGGGGTTTGCAGACCTTCTGTTTCAGCTCAGGGTGGCTTACGACAGTCACAGGGGGCTGCAGCTGGGGGAGAAAATAATGGAGTTCGTGCAGCGCGAATCCAGGTCCGCCTCCAGGATACTGGCCCGGGAAAGGGGACCTTTTCCCGAGTATGAAAACTCCATATACGCCAGACAGAACCTGGGTCCGTACCGCAATGCCACCACCACCACCATAGCTCCCACAGGCACCCTGTCCATCATTGCCGGATGCTCCTCTGGCATCGAACCCATTTTCGCCCTTAGCTTCACCCGCCAGGTGCTGGACGGGGAACGCCTTCTGGAAGTAAACCCGCACCTGGAAGAAGCCCTGCAAAATACCAGGAGCTACAGCGACAAGCTCATGGAGGATGTGGCCAAAAAGGGCAGCATCAAGCAGATGGAGCACCTGGACCAGGAGTTAAGGGATGTTTTTGTAACCTCCATGGACGTGCCTGCCCAATATCACCTGAAGATGCAGGCCGCTTTTCAGAAATATACGGACAACGCTGTCTCCAAAACGGTGAATCTGCCCTTTGATGCCACCCAGGAAGACGTGTGGCAGATTTACTGGATGGCTTACGAAATGGGGTGCAAAGGAGTGACGGTCTACCGGGACGGGTGCAGGGCGGAGCAGGTTCTGAGCACCCGGGACGGGGAAAAGGCCAGGCAGGACCGGGCTTCGGGCAGGACCAGCATAAGAGAGAGGCCCGAAGTGGTTTACGGATTCACCCAGAAGGTCAAGACCGGGCTTGGCGAGCTTTATCTTACGGTCAACGAGGTGGACGGCAAACCTTTTGAGGTCTTTGCCACCATAGGACGCTCGGGGCGTTCCATAACGGCCAAGGCCGAGGCCATCGGACGGCTGGTTTCCCTGGCCCTGCGCTCGGGCATAGATGTAAAGGACGTGGTCAAGCAGATCAAGGGAATAGGGGGAGAGCATCCTGTATTTCAGAAGAAGGGGCTTTTACTGTCCATCCCGGACGCGGTGGGGTGGGTCCTGGAGAACAGATACCTGCAGGGTCACAGCTTCAAACCGGATATTAACGGATTCAACAAGCCCAAGTGCCCGGAATGCGACGCAGAGCTTCTTTTTCAGGAAGGCTGCTTTGTATGCCAGGCATGCGGCTATACCAAGTGCGGGTAATGATACAGGTAAAACATCTGTCCCACTCCTTCGGCCGCTACTGGGCACTGAAGAACATCAGCTTCTCCCTGGACAAGGGCGATTTTCTGTTTCTAACCGGGCCCTCAGGGGCAGGCAAGACAACGCTCATGCGCATTCTGCACGGCAGTCTGCCGGTGCAAAGGGGCATGGCTTCCATAGCCGGATTCGACCTCAAGTCCCTGCCGGAAAAGAGGCTTTACCAGTTGAGGAGGCAGGTGGCCATCGTTTTTCAGGATTTCAAGATCCTGCCCCAGGAAACCGTATGGGACAACGTGGCCCTGCCCCTGCAGGTCCGGGGCATGGTGCCGGGCCAGGTGAACAAGAGGGTACGCGCGGTGCTCAGGAGCCTGCGACTGGACAACAAATCCTGGTGCCTGTGCCGTGAGATATCCGGGGGAGAGCAGCAGCGGGTAGCGGTAGCCAGGGCCGTGGTCATCAACCCCAAGGTCCTTCTGGCGGACGAACCCACGGGAAATCTGGACAAAAAACTGTCCATGCAGCTTGTAGAGGTTTTCAGGCAGTTCCACCTGCACGGCACCACCGTGGTTCTGGCCACCCACAACGAGGAACTCATCAATTCACTGCCCGGGGCCAAGATACTCTGCCGGCGCGAAGGTGCTGAAGCCGGCTGCAACTGGGAACCTGCGGAGGACGGGACATGCGCGTCCTAGCCAGGCTTTTTGTGCAGGGACTGACCAACCTGGGCCGCAACAGGTGGGCGCAGTTCTTTACCCTGAGCACTGTCGCCTTCACCTCGTTTATGGCCGGGATTTTTCTGCTGATGCTCTATAACGTGCATCTCACCGCACAGAGCACCCAGGAGGATATACAGTTTCAGGTCTACTGGGATCCAGAGCATCCCCAGCAGGAAGTACAGGAGCAGTGGGAGGAGATAAAGTCCTGGGAGACAGGCGGAATAAACCCCTTTACCCCTGACGAGGCGCTAACGTCCCTGGCTGAATCCATTTCCGGGGACATGGACGTGAGCTACCTGTCCCGGGAAAATCCTCTGCCGGCCCCCGCCCTGGTGGAGTTTTCCCTGGAAGGAGAGGACAGCCGGGACCGGGCCCGGGAGATGCGTGGCAGGCTTCTGGAGCTGCCCGGAGTGGAAAGGGTCAGCTATAACCCGGTTCAAGTGGACCTGGCCAGGACCTGGGTGCGGGTCAGCTCCGGCATATTCTGGCCCCTTATAGGGCTTATGCTGCTCATTACCGGGCTGGTGGTGGCCAATACCCTGAAGCTGAACCAGATGCAGCGCAGGGAGGAAGTGGACATTCTGGCCCTGGTGG
>PWGS01000033.1 GCA_003554505.1 Desulfonatronospira sp.
CAGGACATTTACCGCTTTTGCTGCATTTTGCCTTGTAGCCAGCAGCGTTTATATCTTCAACGATATAAAGGATATAGCTGAAGACAGCAGGCACCCGATCAAAAAGCTCCGTCCCCTGCCAAGCGGCCTGGTTTCCATACCCAGGGCCTACACCTGCATGGCTGTCCTTTTGCTTGCAGGCCTTGGACTGGGCCTTGTCCTGGACTGGAGAATATTTTTCATTCTGGCCGGATATTCTCTGCTGAATACATTTTACACCCTGAAGTTAAAACACGTAGCCGTCCTGGACGTATTTATCATAGGCATAGGTTTCGTTCTCAGGATCTTTGCCGGTGCAGTGGCCGCAACAGTGCAGGCCTCCATGTGGATAGTGCTCATGACTTTCCTTCTGGCCCTGTTTCTGGCCCTGGCCAAACGCCGGGACGACGTGCTGCTCTCAGACGAGGGCAGGGATGTACGCAAATGTATTGACGGTTACAATCTGGAATTCGTCAACGTCTCCATGATCATCATGGCTGCTGTGACCCTGGTCAGTTATATCCTGTACACCATATCCCCGGAAGTCCAGGACCGCTTCGATTCCAGACAGCTCTACCTGAGCGCCGTTTTTGTCCTGCTGGGCATCATGCGATACCTGCAGATCGTGTTTGTCCAGCAGGGAGGAGGCAACCCCACCCGGGTTATGCTTGAGGACCGCTTCTTACAGATAACCGTGACCTGCTGGCTGTTATTCTTTATTATCCTGACCCTGACATGACAACCGCCTTTTTATACGCCCTGTTCGCCCTGGCTGCCATTCTGGTCAACCTGGGCACGCAAATGATGAGCTTCAGCCTGTACCAGGGCCCCCTGGACCTTTACCTGGCTCTTGCCTGCGGCACTTTCACCGGGCTGATGACCAAGTACATCTTGGACAAGAAATATATTTTCAGATACATTTCCCGGGGTTTCTACGATGACACATGGAAATTTTTTCTTTATTCCTGCATGGGGGGGTTCACCACCCTGATATTCTGGGGCACTGAAATAGGATTTTACCACCTGTTCGAGTTTCAAAACGCCAAGTATGCGGGAGGCGCCCTGGGACTTACCATCGGCTATATCCTCAAGTACAGGCTGGACAAAAAATGGGTTTTTGTTACCGGGACATACCATTGACCCGGGCGTGAGATGCTTTCTTTCATGGAGATGCAAAAGCTTGCTGGTATCCAACTGGAACAACTATCCCCGGGTAGAGGCCGCACTGCGCGGATTCAGATCCCAGGAAGAAGCCCGGGATATTCTGGGACAGGCAGACATGTGCATCCCCCGCGGCCTGGGCCGTTCTTACGGGGATTGCTCCCTTGGTGAAAACATCATCTCCCCCCCCGGCTTCAGACGCTTTATCCACCTGGATCCCGAAAAAGGCATCCTGGAATGCGAAGCCGGAACCAGCCTGGACCAGATAATTTCGGTCATTATCCCCCACGGCTGGTTTTTGCCGGTCACCCCGGGCACCAGCCGCATAACCCTGGGCGGGGCCATTTCCAGCGACGTGCACGGCAAGAACCACCACCTGCACGGCGCCTTCGGCCGGCATGTGCTGGACCTGCGTCTCTTGACTCCCCAGGGCCATGTCCTGGTCTGCTCAAAAAATGAAAATCCGGAAATTTTCCAGGCCGTCTGCGGCGGCATGGGGCTTCTGGGACTGATACTCTCCGCCAGGATAAGCCTTTTGCCCCTGGAATCCGTATCCATCCGCCAGAAAACCATCCCGGCTTACGACCTGGATGAACTCATGGCCCTCTTTGAAAGCCATCATCAGAGCACTTACACCGTGGCCTGGATGGATTGCCTCCAGCGCGGCAGGCATCTGGGACGAGGCCTTTTCATGCGGGGGGAACACTGCCGTGCGGGTGAAGCTCCCTGCAGCGGACTTACACCTCCAGACAGCAAAGGCTTGGGCATTCCTTTCAGCCCTCCCTTCAGGACGTTGACCCCGGCAGGTATAAGGGCCTTCAACAGTCTTTACTTTCACCGCAAGTCCAGGCGCACCGGCTGCGAATACTCAAACATTGAATCCTTTTTCTATCCCCTGGACGCTCTTTACAACTGGAACCTGCTCTACGGAAAAAAAGGCTTCCTGCAGTACCAGTTTGTTCTGCCCCGCGCCACTTCCCAGGCAGGTCTGCAAAAAATCCTGCAGCACATAACCTCCTTTGGTCTTCCCCCCTACCTTGCAGTGCTTAAACTTCTGGGTCCGGGTGAGGGCACTCTGTCCTTTCCTGAGTACGGCTACACCCTGGCCCTGGACTTTCCGGTTTGTCCCGGAATCTTTTCCCTCTTAAACGCCCTGGACCTCGTGGTGCAAAAGCTCGGGGGCAGGATCTACCTGGCCAAGGATGCCAGAATGAAGAAACACATGCTCTGGCAGGGATATCCCGGGGCAAGGGAATTTGTAGAACTGAAAAAAAGGCTTGACCCGGAAAACAAATTGAGTTCCCTGCAATCCAGGAGGCTTGGACTATGTCAAAACCCGTACTGATTCTAGGGGCCGGCTCGGACATAGCCAGGGCCCTGGCCCACGAACTGGGCGCGGCCAGGTATGATTTGTATCTGGCCGGGCGCAACCTGGAAGAACTGCAAAAAGACGCCCGGGACCTGGAAATCAGATACGGCATCAAGGCCCGGGGAGTTTATTTCGATGCTCTGGATTTCGCCTCCCATGAAGATTTCTACGACAGCCTTGAAGCAAGACCTTACGGGGTAGTCCTGGCCTTCGGAGTCCTGGGGGATGAATCACTGGCCCGCAGTTCCCGCGAGCAGTGGGAAAAAATCATCCATACCAACTATACCGGCTGCGTAAGCATCCTCACTGTGGCGGCCAACCGCCTGGAACAGGCAAGAGAAGGTTTTGTGGCCGGGATAAGCTCGGTTGCCGGCGACCGGGGCCGGGCGGCCAACTATGTTTACGGCAGTGCCAAGGCCGGTCTGAGCACTTTTCTAAGCGGCCTTAGAAACAGGCTGCACGG
>PWGS01000177.1 GCA_003554505.1 Desulfonatronospira sp.
GCAACCGCTACCTGCTCCTGGTGAAAAAAGGCGATGATGATTTCCTGATAATCGAAAACGGCTTTTTCCGGGAACGTTTTGAGCATGTTCCCTTCAAAAAACTGAAAAAACTGCTGAAAACGCTTCTCAAAAAATAATTTCCCCGCAGCACCAAGGTCAGGGTATATAATATGGGTTTTTTCGAGGAACAGACCGCCCAAAACATTGAGCGCAAGGTTCTCTAACCGGCCGGCAGGCCTTCAAGGGTCTGTATATACGCCTGGCCGGGCCGCTCTCCTCTGTGTCCCATGTAGACGTTACAAAACCATCCTCTTCCATGTGTAAGTCTAAAACAAGAAGCTCAGCACGTAGCGTCCCCCTGTAAAGACCAGGATGAAAGTCAGGACCCATTTGATAAGGGTGGCCGGGACAAACTTCTGCGTTCTGGCCCCGGCATACATGCCGAGCATGCCGCCTACGCCCAGAAGTATCCCCAGAATCCAGTCAGGAGCCACCGCCATTTCGGGATAAAAAGGAGCTATGGCCTGAAATGCGACAGCCGCCACTACTGATGTGATGAAAGTCCCCATGAGGCAGGCCCCGGCTATGGTGTATACCGGCAGCTTGAACACGGCCACGAAAAATGGAGCTATTATCGCCCCTCCGCCGATGCCGTACATGCCGCCGACCACTCCCACAATGGCCGACAGGATAAATATACCCATTGTGGGAGCGGTTATATGCTCGCCGTAAAATGAGTACTCGATTTTTTTCAGTCCGAAACGGTGAAGCACAACCCTGGGCAGAGATTCACGGGTCTTGCTTTCCTGTTTGTACCACTGGCTGACCAGCTCCTGAAAGCGTTTTTCCGAAGAAGCCTTGTCTGAGCCCGGAGGAGATTTTTTAACCAGCGAACGGGCCATGACCACGCCGATATACAAAAGAACCAGGCCTGCAAACACCCTGAAGTGGGTGGGGTCGGGAAGGAACTGCACCCGTAAGAAAACCCCGGCCATCACCCCGGGCACTGTACCGGCGATCACCGCGATGGTCAGGGGCCAGACCATGCGTCCTTCTCTTATAAACCGGTATACTCCGCTGGGTATGGCCACAATATTAAACAGATGGTTGGGGGCGCTTACCGCCGGAGAGACAAAGCCCAGTACGCTGACCTGAAAAGGCAGAAGAAGATTCGCCCCTGACACTCCTCCCATGGAACAGACAAAAGCTACTGCGAAACCAGCAGCAAAAGGTATCCAGGGAGCTACTTCAATTCCTGCAACAGGGAAATACATGAGCAGCCTCCATTACCCATTAGTTGTTATCAGGAAAGCCAGATAACCGGTAACCAAAACAACTTCTTGTTTTCTATGACAGGCTTTCCCAGGGCAGTCAATCAACAGCACCGGCCCCGGATCCGACAAAAGCCTCACGTCGCCCACAAGAAACCTGTTCTGGCAAGTTCCTCCCTGCTCGCTTAGGGACTGTATGGGAAAGCCGATATCCAGCACAACCTTTATCTGCCCCCTTCGGCGGTCATTTGAACACCTTTGCCGGTAAAGCCGGCATGGTCACCTATTGTGCGATTTGGAACGGCACATCCCGGTGAAGCAGCAGCTGCCGCACAACGCCCGACACTCCAAAGCCATCGGGTAAAGAGGACTTGAAACACCTGGGCACCTTGCCGGTGCCATACGGGACTTCCAGGATATCTGTATCCTCAATGCCAGGATAATAAAGGATACTGTTCTTCTAGGTTGTTAGTTTCCATCCGGAAAGTCTTTCTTTCCGGATGTCGAAGCTATTGGTTTTCTTTCCGGAAACGAGGAATTTTTTCTTTTGGCAAGGAAATCAAGCAATCATGAGGAGGCGTATCTTAATACGGTGACGAATAATTGTGCAGATTGACCACGCGAAGCGCGTGGCAGGCTCAGCCAAAAGGAAAAAGAACCGTTTCCGGATGAAAACTTGTTAGAGAGGGAGAAGTTGGGGGGGCATGAGGAGACTGCAGAAATACCAGCAGCCTCCCCTCAGGGAGCCGGCTGAACAGCCCCTGGATCAAAAGCAACCATGACATCGTCACCCACTAAAATCCCGGACTCTGCAGCCTCCTGCCTGGTCATCACCGACCTGATGGGAAAACCTATATCCATGAGCACCTTGATATGATCACCTTCAGCGGTCATCTGCAGCACTTTTCCGGGAATCTGGCCGTCTGAAAACATCTTTCCTGCCTGATCCATTGAATAGATGCGAACCTTTTCCGAATTGATCAGCACCCTGCACGGACCTTCAGGAACTCTGTCCATCTCTACTTCTACTTTTTCACGCAGAATGCATACATTCCGCCCGTTGCGCCGGACTACGCTGCCCGGCAGAAGGTTTTCACCTCCTGGACCTGAGAGCTTTCCTTCAAAAAGAAAAACCTTGTTTTCCGCCAGCCTGGACGCTTCCAGACGCTTATGCGTGGAAAAAATAACCGTTATCCCTCTTTCTTTGCGGATGCTCTCGATGATCTTCTCTATTACTGCCTGGTTTTCCACGTCCACGCTGGCAGTAGGCTCATCAAAGAGCATCACCTGGGGCGAGCAGGCCATGGCCCGGGCGATGGCCACTCTCTGGGTCTCCCCCCCGGACAGAAGATGGGCCGGTCGATGGGCAAAATCCTGCATGCCCACACGCTCCAGGCTTTCCATGGCTGTCTGCCTGCGCTTTGCGGAATTGATCCCCCGCACCTTAAGCCCGTACTCAACGTTTTTGACCACAGTAGTACTGAACATGATGGGGTGCTGATCCACCAGGACCAGCTCTCTGCGGATGGGGGTCAGATAGTTGGTTTTCCAGTTGATCTCCTGGCCCTTGTAAAAGACCCTGCCTTTTGCCGGAGCATTGAGCATGGCCAGGATATGCAGAAGGGTGGTTTTGCCGGAACCGTTGGGGCCAAGCAGGGCATAGCTCTGCCCCGCCTCCAGCACAAGCCCGGGCAGGTCCAGGACAGTGCGCCCCTCGAATATCTGCTGGACATCCCTTA
>PWGS01000093.1 GCA_003554505.1 Desulfonatronospira sp.
AGGGTCGGGCGGGGATTTGATCCGGGCCTGACAGAGAGAATTTAAACCGGGAAGATTGATATGGCCAAGGCAGGACTCACAGCCAGATATAGACCGCAGAATTTCGCCCAGGTGGCGGGGCAGGATTTTATCAAGAGCATTCTGTCCCGGGCGGCCGGTCAGGACAGCCCTTCTCATGCCTACCTTTTCAGCGGCACCCGGGGGGTGGGCAAGACCACTCTGGCCCGGATCCTTTCCAAAGCCATCAACTGCTACAATGGACCCGCCCCGGAACCATGCAATCAGTGTTCAAGCTGCCAGCAGATCACCCGGGGAGCCTCGCCGGATGTATGGGAAATCGATGCTGCTTCGCATACCGGGGTGGACAACGTGCGCAAGCTGCGCGAGGATGTGGCCTATTCCCCCATGAGCGGCAGGTACAAGGTGGTCATCATTGACGAGGCCCATATGCTGTCCCCATCGGCGTTCAACGCCCTGCTCAAGACTCTGGAAGAACCCCCTGCCCACTGCGTATTCATCATGGCCACCACTGCTCCGGAAAAGTTTCCCACCACGGTGATCAGCAGGTGCCAGCACTATGTGTTCAAACGCCTGACCCAGGGCGAGCTTTTTGCACATCTCTGCTTTGTCCTGGACGCCGAAGGGGTATCCTACGAGGAGGAGGCGGTGCATCTTCTGGCTCGGCGCGGCGCAGGCAGTGTGCGGGACAGCATGTCCATGCTCGGTCAGGTTCTGGCCCTTGGAGACCAGGGGCTTAAGACCACGGATGTCCGCCGGGTTTTGGGGCTTGCGGATCAGGAGCTTTTCCTGCGCCTGATGCAGTATATCCTGGACCAGGATCTGATCCGGCTGCATGAAATGGTGAACTATCTTCTCGAACAGGGTCTGGACCTTGGTTTTTTCCTGCAGGAGCTGGCTCAGTGCTGGCGCAATATGTTCCTGCTTTCCAAGGGGGGGGCAGAGGCTGGAAAGGTGTTGAACCTGCCCCGGGAAGAGGTTGAACAGTGGCGGGACATGACCGGTAAATTTCCGGCTTCTACTATTCATGCCGGGTGGCAGGTGGTCCTGGAAAGCCGCAGGAGCATTCTGGGCAGCTACGAACCGGGCATCAGTCTGGAACTTATGCTTTACAACCTGGCTTATCTGCCCGATCTTATCCCGGTTTCCGGATATACCCCGGACGCGCAGTCCAAGGGGGATCCAGTGCAACACTCAGCAGAAAAAAAAGGTCCCTCGGATAAAAATAAAAGCCGCAGCAGTGAATATCCTGCATCCGCGACTTACCGGGAAGCTGAAGCAGTAAAGGAAAATCCTCAGGGATTCCGGGAGCAGAAAAAGCATGAAATTGAGCTTCAGACAGAAGAGCCGCCGGAGAAAACAAAGGACTGGAAAAGTTTCCTGGATTTCTGCTGCGAGAATTCCCGGGACGATTTGACTCTGGCCAGGATGCTCCAGGAATGCAGCGTAAGTATTGACAAAGATCATCTGACTCTTAAACCGGACAGGGAGTATGTCCGGTCAGCCCTGGAGAGAAACGGTCGCGACAAAAAGCTTGCCGCTCTGGCTTACAGTTTTTTCGGCAGGGAAATGCAGGTGGTTTTTGAGGGTGAATCCGCCCCGGACGTTCCTGAGGCCTCAGCTGAGGAAACGGTGCGCAACCATCCGGGGGTGCAAAGGATAATGAACGAGTTTGATGCCCGGATAATGGAAGTGAGCAGAAACAACAACAAACCCAAATCATAAGGAGAAAACGAAACATGCAGGATTTGGTTAAACAGGCCCAGATGATGCAGAAGAAAATGGCCAAGATGCAGGAAGAGTTGAATGCCCGGGAGGGGGAGGCATCCTCCGGCGGAGGCATGGTCACGGTCAAGGTAAATGGGGGACAGGAAGTCCTGGAGGTGCGTATTGAAAAGGATGTGGTGGATCCAGAGGACGTGGAGATGCTGCAGGATCTTATCCTGGCCGCCACCAACGACGCCCTGAAAAGGGCCCGGGATATGGTCCAGGGCGAAATGTCCCAGCTTACCGGGGGCATGAAGATCCCGGGGCTGTTTTAGGTCTTGTCTTCAAGCCGATAAGGAAAGCGTTGTGCAAAAGTTGCCCAGGTCAATGCAGCTCCTGGTGGACCGTCTTTCGGATTTGCCCGGAATCGGGCCCAAGAGCGCATTGCGCATGGCCATGACCCTGCTCAAGTGGCCGGAAGACAAGACCAGGAGTCTGGGGCAGAGCATAAGGGAACTCAGGGAGCAATTGTGTATATGCTCCCAGTGCGCGGCCCTGGCGGATACGGATCCGTGTTCCATATGCTCCGATGCCATGCGGGAACAGGACAAGCTCTGCCTGGTATCCGAATGGGACAGCCTGCTGGTCATGGAAGAATCCGGTTTTTTCAAGGGGCGCTACCTGGTGCTGGGGGGGCTTTTGTCTCCCCTGGACGGGGTACGCCCCGAATCTCTGGAGCTGGACAAGCTCCGCCGGAATCTGCAAAGCGGACAGACCAGTGAAATCATTCTGGCCCTGGGCACAACCCTTGAGGCCGAAACCACCGGATCTTATATCAAGAACATGGTGGAAAGAGATTACCCCCACGTCCGGGTCCCCCGCCTGGCCCAGGGAATCCCCCTGGGGTCGGATCTCAAGTTCATGGACAAGGAGACCCTGAAGCAGTCCATGCGCTTCAGGCAGAATATCTGAGGCGGGATGCCCCTAACCCCATTAATTTCTTAATGATTCTTCAGGAAATTCTCTCCATTTCTCTTGCTGCTGCTCCATGGCTTCTGCTGGGTCTTTTCACCGCCGGCCTGATCAAGGCCCTGGTGCCGGAGAACACCCTGCAGCGCTGGATGGGGGGACGCGGTCCGGGTGTCGTTGTCCGGGCGGCGTTTATGGGAGCGCCGCTGCCTCTTTGTTCCTGCGGGGCCATCCCCACGGCTCTCGCCCTGTATCGCGGCGGAGCCGGGCGCGGTCCCACCACTGCCTTTTTGATCAGCACCCCGGG
>PWGS01000257.1 GCA_003554505.1 Desulfonatronospira sp.
AGCTGCCCGAAAATTCAAGGGCCAAAAGGCAAACTCAGAATATTTCATTCGAACGTTTCGTCCATGGATGAAATGACGGAAGATTTGGGTTGATGTTTCGTCCATGGATTGAATGATGGAGAGTTATGTGGGAGATATTAGTGAGAGGTGAATAGGTCAGAATAGAGTTGCTTTAGGTTCTTTTTTTGTTTTTTCCAGGATAGTTTTTCTCGAGGCGTTTTCTGCCGGAGGCGCCCATTTTGGCTCTTTTTTCAGGATTATTGGCCAGCTCTAATATTTTTTCTGCCATATCTTCAGGGGTATTATCATCCGCGTAGAGGGAGGCGTCTTTTGCTGAGTAGCGGCCTTCGGTTAGGTTGAACTGGACTATTGGCTTGGAGAGGGCCATAAGAGGCTGTTGCATAAATCCACGTGACCGAGTCGATGAGGACGTATTTTATGTCCTCTTTTTTCAACCCGGCTAAAAGTCTCCCCCCCTTATGTTCGCTTGGTTTTTTTGACAGATACTTTCGCAAGTTTAGCAAAATAGTGAGGCATGTGTTATATTATTTATGATGAGTAATTTAAGGAGGTGAAAATATGGCTCAACCACAGCAGTTAAACAAAGAAGAACTGGAAGAGTTTATAGAAGAAAAGATTTTTGAGCTGGTGAAGGATCCGGACAGCGACCTGGAATTAAAGGAGGGCTTTATCGAGAAAATAAAAAAACGCAAACAAGAGGAAGCTGATATTCCTCACAGTGAAATTTTAGAAAATAATGGTTGAAGTATACTGGTCCTCTGGAGCAAAAGAGGATCTGGAAAAACTTGATTCGCCGGTTAAAAATAGAGTGCTCAAGAAAATTTCCTGGTTTGCTGAAAATTTAGAACATCTCACCCCAAAATCTTTGTCTGGAAAATATAGTAACTTATATAAGTTAAGGGTGGGGGATTGGCGGGTTATTTATAATTTTGAGTCGGGATCAAAAATGACAATTAGATTCATCGGTCATCGAAGCGAGATTTACGAATAACTGCAATTGCATCTCTGAAAATCCAGTGAAATTTCTACAGTATTTCTTTCCTTAATTTTTTCCCGCTTATTGAAAATTTTTGAAAACGCCTAAAACTTCATGCAGGCTTCCTGTGAGTTTGTATAGTGGTATAAAATAACGTTTGCTGGTAATATATTTAACAAAGGGGGGTGACATTTATGGAAATCGATGAAAAGGTGCATCGAACAGCAAAACTATTTCGGGCCGGTGGAAACGCAATTAGATTGCAAATTTTAAGACGGCTAACTGATTTTGATTCTTACGTTAGTGATCTTGCTGATCTACTGGACCGCAGCACGTCGAGCACCTCCGCACATCTAAAAGATCTCAAAGCTGTTGATCTTGTAGAGGCTGAAACAGAAGGTCGCCACGCTAAATACTCTATCAAACGCCAGGATTTAGTTGATAAATTGCTGGAGTTTGTAGATTTACTCAGTCGCGACGATGACAGCAAATAAAAAACAAGCATACTCTTATCCCCCCGACCAAATATTTCGTCCATGGCCGGAATGATGGACGGTTTTGGGGTGTAATTTCGTCCATGCACGAAATTACGGACAATTTTGGTTTTCATTTCGTGGATGCACGGAATGACGGAGAGTTATTTGGGGAAATATTAGTTAGGGGTAAAAAGGTCAGTATAGAGTTGCTTTAAGGTTTTCTTTTGTTTTTCTACCTAATTCTACACCCATTTTTACTAATTTGCCTACTCCACTTTGATCTAAAACAGTAAAAGGATCTTTTTTAAATATTTCCTGTTCTAAATACTGATTAATAAATCTGCCGGAATCATCACGAGAAAAACCATAAGTCATCTGGGTTAGGTCATTTGTTCCAAATGAGAAAAAGTCTGCATGTTCAGCAATTTCATCAGCCAGCAAAGCAGCTCTAGGAATTTCTATCATAGTACCAATACTATATTTTATCTCAACAGCTGCACTTTCAAGCAATCCCTCTGCAACCTCTTCTGCTTCTTTTCTTAATAATGCTAGTTCTTCTCCACTCCCAACTAATGGAATCATAATATCAGCTTTAAGGTCACAACCTTTTTCTGCTTTAATCTCTATTGCAGCAGCAATAATTGCCTTAACCTGCATTTTATAAATCTCAGGATAGCTGATACCTAGGCGGCAGCCTCTATGGCCTAACATAGGATTGACTTCTTTAAGCTCTTCAGTTATTGTTTTTAGCTCTTGGATTGAAATTGCAAGTTCAGCTGCTAGTGATTTAAGTTCAGCTTCTTCTAAAGTTAAAAACTCATGTAATGGAGGATCTAAGAGTCTAATCGTTAGGGTTTTAGCTTCCATAACTTTAAATATCTTTTTAAAATCATCTTTTTGATAGGGAAATAATTTATCTAAAGCTTTTTGGCGTTTTTGTTTAGTATTTGCAACTATCATTTCTCTTACCGAATTAATCCTAGAACTGTCAAAAAACATATGCTCAGTTCTACATAAACCAACACCTTCTGCTCCAAAATTAAGAGCTACAAGAGTATCTTTTTGATTATCCGCATTAGTATAAACACCAAGTTTTCTGTACTGATCAGACCATTTCATAAGCAGTTTAAAGTTTTCACTTAATTGAGCATCTGTGCTTTCAATAACACCAGCATAGACTTCTCCTAAACTACCATTAAGTGAAATATAATCTCCTTCTTTAAATACCCTATCATTAACATAGAATTTTTTTGCAGATTCATCTACTCTAATATCTCCTACTCCTGCAACACAACATTTACCCATACCTCTTGCTACAACAGCTGCATGTGAAGTCATACCACCTCTTGAGGTTAATACTCCATTAGTTTTTGCCATACCTTCAATATCCTCAGGTGATGTTTCTTTACGAACCAAAATTACATCCTCACCATCTATAACAGCCTGAACCGCATCTTCAGAGCTAAAATATATTTTGCCTGTAGCAGCACCGGGTGAAGCCGCAAGCCCTGTAGCAAGTAAATCTGC
>PWGS01000018.1 GCA_003554505.1 Desulfonatronospira sp.
CATGGATCTCCTGTGACGTGGTCAATACCTGCCGCGACCTGAAGCCTTTCCTGGAGGCCGGCTGGCGTATCCGGGAGGCGGCCATGTTCGATATGTTCCCCCAGACCTGGCACATGGAGGCGGTGTTTATCCTGGAAAGATAGCCTTCTGCTAAGGTGACTGTTCACCAGGATGGCAGCATGTGTTCCAGTGGTCCAGACAAGTCTATGTCACCGGTACATTGCGGTTCCCGTCCAGAAACCTGATTTCCCAGTTCCTGCCCCAGGGGGGCAGTTCCCAGCGCTGAGGGGGGCTTTTGCGGATCCCGGAAGTTTTCACCAGTGTTATGCGCCTGTCCCTAGGCTCGTAGCGCACTTCCAGCTTCATGTTGGCCAGGGTCAGGCTGCGGGGATGGTCTTTGTCAAACTCCCGGCGTTTTTCCTCGGGCACGCCCTGAAAATCAAAATCCTCCGGCTGCAGCACCTCCAGATCCCGGCTTTCCTCCAGGCCGATTTCCTCCAGGCGCTTTGCCAGCCATTCCCTGGGATTGACTGGTTCCCCGCTGTCCAGGCCGAGCTGCAGATACAGGTTCCAGGCCTCTGCCTCTTCCTGGATATACCGGCCCAGATGGGGCCAGAGCTTTGAACTCATGATCAGTTCGGCAACTGCAGTACAAAGCTCTTTTCCCCGGGGTTCTTCGCTGTGGGAGGCAATCACCCGCCCGGCGTAAACCCGCTTTGCCCTCACCCGCACCGCCATGTCTTCCAGTACCGGGTCCTCTCTTATGACTTCTCCCAGCCCGGCTCGCTCCATCTCCGGAAAGCTTACCGGGGCCAGGCAGGTGGCAATGCTTATGGTTTTCGTGGTGCCTCTGCCGGGGATGCTGTGCCTGTCCAGCACTAAAGCGGCCTCATCCTTGTCCGGCATCCTGGTGGCGCTGCCTGTTTCCACCTCTTCGCCTCCATTGCCCAGGCATTGCCTCCGTCTGGCCCGGCGGACAAAAACAAGCTCCGGGTCGGCCTGCATTATGTCCCTGACAACACGGTCCCTGTCCGGAGAACGTTTATCCGGGGGAGCATCCATTTCCAGGGCTTCGCGGACCCGGGAAGCAATCCCCCTGGCCTCGGCCAGAACGCCTGGCTTGATATTGACCGGTCCTGGTGGATCGCTGCGCATGAGCCGGATCAGGGTACACAGGTCACAGGCTTCCGGGGCGAATTCTGCAAGTTCTGCCCGGCCCTTTTCGCTCTGATTGCCCCATAGAATGCTTCCCCGGGCTGACAGGGCAGCGGCCAGGTCCACCAGGTCTTCACGACTGTCCTGGCTTGAGGCCGAGGCGATCAGGTGAGCCAGCTGTGCATCCAGGGGCAGGTGAAAAAGCCTGCGCCCGTGCCTGGTGATCCCGCCTTCACCGTTCAGTGCCCCCAGGCCTTGCAGCCTGTTTAAGGCCCGCTCCAGGGAATGCTCCGGCAAAGGGTCCGGGCAGACCAGGTCCTGCACCCTGTGCCCGCAGGCGGCTGCGGCCAGTACAAACTCTGACGGGTCCTCCCGGACCACCTCCGGTGGAGTATAGGGTTCCAGTCGGGCAGCCCGGCCCCAGAGCCTGATGCATTGCCCAGGCCCCAGCCGTCCGGCCCTGCCCGCCCGCTGGTCCGCAGCAGCCTGGGAAACAGGGCAGAGGGCCAGCACGGTGCGCCCGTTGCGGTAATGGGTGCGGCGCTCCAGGCCGCTGTCCACCACCGCCCGCACCCCGGGCAGGGTCAGGGATGTCTCGGCCACGTTGGTGGACAAAATGATCCTGGGGCGGCTGCCTGGCTGCATGGCCATGTCCTGGATCTGGGTGTCCACTGAGGCGTGCAGGGGCAGTATTTCCGCGCCTGCCCTGTTTTTCTCAAGTCTTGCCCGGCAATCCCGGATCTCTTTTTTTCCCGGGAGAAAAACCAGAACGTCCCCGCCCCCGGCCTGTTCAAGGGCCTTGAGTGCGGCCCGGGCCACGCGCGAATCCAGATCCCTGGTTCCGGGCAAAGTGTCTTTTTCCGTATAGGAAATATTGACAGCGTACTGCTTCCCCCCGGCCAGAAGCCTTGTACCCTGCAGGTACCCGGCCAGCTTTCCGCCCTCCACAGTGGCCGAGGCCAGGACCAGGTTCGTATCTTTGCTTCTTAAAAGAGCCGCCAGCAGGTCCACGTCCCAGCGCCGTTCGTGGAACTCATCCAGCATCACCGCAGCAAACCCGGCCAGTGCATCCTGACAGTACCAGTGAAGAGCTATACCCGGAGTGGCAAAAATCCCCCGGGTTTTTTCAGTGCTTTTGCAGTCGAATCTTGTGACGTAGCCCACATATTCCCCCAGGGGTGCATCTGCAGAGGCAGCTGTGAATCCGGCCAGGGACCTGCAGGCCATGCGCCTTGGCTCCACCACCAGCACCCGCCCTTTCTCAGCGCACCAAAGAGGTATCCTGGTGGACTTGCCGCTGCCCGGCGGAGCTTCCACCACCACAGGGCCTTTTTTCAGGGCTTTCAGGAAACCGTCCCTTATCTTTTCAATGGGCAATGAATCCATGCATCACTCACATCAGCCAGACAGGCTTTACATGCCCGGTCTGGTTTGGTTATTAACAGGTCTGTTTTTGTTTCAAGATAAGGATGTTATGGCAGCGCTCCTGCTGAGCACAAGGCTTACAGCAGGCCGGTTTATTATTAAATGCCCCAGTGATCACTGCCAGAAATCAACAACAGGATATTTCAACATGAATAAAAAATGCATGCAAGACATGCTCAGGCTGATTTTAATTTTCAGCATGGCCATGCTCGTTGCCGCCTGCGCGGATGATCCACCAGAGGCAGTGCTGGACCAGCCCCCCCAGGAAACCGGAGTTCTCACCGTGGTCACCCGCAACGGCTCCACCACCTATTACCTGGATCGCCATGAAGTAAAAAAAGGCCCGGAATACGACCTGGCCATGGAATTTGCCGAACACAAAGGGTGGGAAGTGAACTGGAAGGTGG
>PWGS01000028.1 GCA_003554505.1 Desulfonatronospira sp.
TAGACGCAGACAAAGTCATGGCCCAGATCCATACAGGCCCTGAGGATGCGGATGGCGATTTCCCCGCGGTTGGCAATAAGCACTTTATGTTTTTTCATCTTTCTCTTCGGCCCTTTTTTCTCTTCGGCGGCTATCCATTTTTTCTGCGGTTTCAGTATCAGCTTGTATACTTCGGCCTTCTGGCGCAGGCCGAGGCCATGAAACCCCGCAAGTCAGCTTGGAATCCTTGGGCCTGAGAAACATTGACTCAAGCTATTCCCCCTGAATCCGACTGGTTATGGCCCGTTTGCCCTGAAACCCGGCATCTTTTCTTACAGAAATGCTGTAGGTATGTCCTTCAATTATTGACGCGCTGTTCGGGATATTGATTAAATATATCTTTCATGTCCTGCAACAATTTTTTGCCTTCGGGCTCAAGTGCAATCTTCTCCGGGTAGAAAAGTATTTTCTAAACCGGCAAGGTGATGCTGGTGGCGGCTATCGGTGGACAAAGGCTGTCCTCACCCCGGGGACAGTTACAAAGCAAACCCATGGGTTCAGGCTCAAAGTGAAGAGAATCCTGCAATTACGTCAAAAAAAGTTGCAAAATTCATAAAGTATCCCTATCATTGCTTGATTATCGGCCTGGTTTCGGATCTGTACAGTGTTCCGAGGAGGGTCTGGGGCATTTTTGCTGGTTTTTATCCGGAAATAAAGACTTTACCGGACGGAAACTTAACTGGTCTCCAACCGGAAATTCTTTATTTCCGGATGAAAACTAACTAAAAGCGCAGTGATTATTCCTGCGTTTTTCATCAGGGATTAAGCCCGAACAGGAGATAACATAACATGATAGCAGAAAAAAACAAGGTTTATGAAGCCCTTGGCTATCTGGAAAATCAATTCCCGGATTTTCGCCCGGATGCCCTGGTGGTGCTTGGAAGCGGCCTGGGAGATCAGGCCCGGGAATTCAAGCCCTTTGCCAGCCTTGATTACGGGGTTGTTCCTGGTTTTGTAAATTCCACAATTGCAGGGCATGAGGGCACTCTTTTTCTGTGCCGTTATCAGGGGCTGGCCCTTGCGGTTATGAGCGGCCGGGTCCATCTGTACGAAGGCAGAACTCCCGGGGAAGTGGTGCGCAACCTTCGCGTTATAGGGCTTTGGGGGGCAAAGACGGCAGTTCTGACCAATGCGGCCGGGGCTCTGAACCCTCTTTTCTCCACGGGCAGTATAATGCTTGTCACGGATCACATCAACATGACCGGGGAAAATCCCCTGGTGGGCGAAAATGTACATGAATGGGGTCCAAGGTTTCCGGATATGAGCAGTGTGTATTGCCCGGAGCTTCGCAGGCTGGCTTCCGGGGCGGCGCTGGATGCGAAAATTTCTCTGGAGAAAGGTGTGTACATGGGCATCAAGGGGCCTTCCCTGGAGACTCCGGCAGAAACCAAGGCTTTCAGAAAGCTTGGTGCTGACTCCATCGGCATGTCCACCACCCTGGAGGCTGCAGCCGCCAGGCACCTGGGGATGCGGGTATTGGGGTTTTCATGCCTGACCAACAAGAATCTTCCCGACTGCATGGCCGAGACCTCTCACGAGGAAATTCTGGAACAGGCTCACAAGATAAACAGGGATCTGGTGACCCTGCTTCAAGAAACCCTGCCCCGAATATCCCGGCTTGATGCATAGATATACTCACCAGTTTTATTAACCTGCCCGAGATAACCGGAAAAGAGCTTGTAAGCAGACCCTGGACGGGATCAGCCGGGCCGGCCGGCCATCCACTTGATCTGCCTGCATATTCCCATGAGAAGATTGAACTCGTGCTGCCTGATGCCTGTTTTGGCCAGAAATCTTTTCAGGGGCAGCATGAAGTAGTCCGGGTTGTCAGGCTGCAGAAAATCTATGAGCAGCAGGGTCTCCTGGATGTTCTGGTGCAAAAGCTGCATCTGCTCCTGGGTGGCCGGGGGCGAGTCCCAGGAGGGGATATGGCGGGTCTTTGCTGTCGGTACATGCTTGAAGCACTCGTACAGGACCAGAAGCACCGCCTGGGAGAGATTGAGGGACCAGGCCTGGCTGGTGGTGGGGATGGAAATGATGCGCGGGCAGAGTTCTATCTCATGGTTGGCCAGGCCTTTGTCCTCGGGGCCGAAAACCAGGGCGGTGTCCCGGTCCATGGTTTCCGGGCGCATGATTTCCCGGGCCTCCTGCCAGGGAAGGAAAATCCCTTTACGCCAGCCGCCCACCCGGGCGGAAGTGGCAAAGACCTGGTGAAAGTTCTTCAGAGCCTGTTCCAGGTCAGGGTAGTGTTCGATTGAGCGCAGCAGTTCCGCCCCTCTGGAGGTGGCCAGGGGAGCGGCCCGTTCCGGGTCGAAGCCCTGGGCTCCCGCGATGATCAGCCTGGAGCAGCCCATGTTGATGCAGGCCCGGGCCACGGAGCCGACGTTTTCCGGGTACTTGGGGCGGCAGAGTATGACCGCGATGTTGTTCATAGCTTAAACATTGAACCTGAAGGTTATGATGTCCCCGTCGCGAACGATGTATTCCTTGCCTTCAAGGCGCAGCACACCTTGTTCTTTGGCCTTTTTAAAAGTCTTGCAGGCCACAAAGTCCTCCCAGCCCAGTACTTCGGCCCGGATAAAGCCTTTCTGAATATCGGAGTGGATTACGCCTGCGGCTTCCCAGGCGTTTTTTCCCCGTTTAAGCGGCCAGGATCGGACCTCTTTTTCCCCGGCTGTGAGAAAGGTTATAAGCCCCAGAAGATCGTAAGTCCGGCCAATGACCCTGTCCAGGACAGAGCCCTCAATGCCCAGTTCCTGCATGAATTCCAGAAGCTCCTGCTTATCCTCGAGTTCGGACATTTCCCGTTCCAGCCTGGCGGAAAAAGCGATATGCCCCATGCCGGTGCTTTCGGGCGGGATCTTAAAGCCGCTCAGGCTGTCCTCGGCCACGTTCCAGGCATAAAGTACGGGTTTGGCCGAAAGAAAGGCAAAGCCACGCAAA
>PWGS01000162.1 GCA_003554505.1 Desulfonatronospira sp.
CTGTCCCTGAAACGCAAAAGCTCCTTGCCGTAGGCCTCCCAGCGCCCGGTTTCCTTCCACAGGTCCCCGGGCTGCACCGCCGGCATGAGCAGTTCTATGGCGTAGTAGCGGTTCATTTCCCTGCGTAGCACCTCGGATATCTTTTGCAGCGCCTTCCATCCCGCAGGCAGATAAGTGTAGATACCTGCTGTAAGTTTACGGATCATCCCGGCCCTGAGCATAAGCTTGTGGCTCACCACTTCCGCCTCGGCCGGTTCTTCCTTCAATGTGGGCATGAAATATCTGCTCCAGCGCATGTAACACTCCTGTTGCTGTATAAATTGTATTTTCGGAAAAATAGCAAAGCTCCCAACCCTTGGAACCAGGGAACCTTACTTGTGATCACCTCAGGAAATCAAGAAAAAACCAGGGGGATTTTTGCGCCTGATAAGTGCAGTTCAGGCACGATAACTTCCTGAATCCCACCTGACCCGCCTGTCCCCGGACTCTAGTGTTTTTTTGTCTGCCACGATCTCATTACTTTTTACCCAAATTGAGTTTGACGCGAATTGGGTAAAAAATTGGCCGGGGTGGTCCGGGCCGTTTTTGATGTCTGGGATATTTATTCACTGCGATAGTGGTTTGCGGGGACTGTCCCCTGGCCTTTGAAAATTTTTCAAAAAATATGTTGACAGCAAAAAACTAGTAATTATTATTGTATGCAAGTAAGGGTTTAATCAGGTTTTTATCAACCGCCTCTGCCTGATGGGCGCACAACCATTCAAGGAGATTTGACATGTCTATCGATTCCGCCAGAGAATTTGTTAACAGGGTATGTTCCGACAACGAGTTTGCAAAGAATCTTTCCGACTACAAGGATGTCGAAGAGTTCTGCAATTCCCCGAAGGCTAAGGAAGCGGGATTTTCTTTTTCAACAGATGACCTGCATGCTGTTAAAAAAGAATTGACTGAAGAACAGAAAGCCAACCTGCGCTGCCAGGATGAAAACTGCAACTGGCTGGGCGGCTGATCCTAAAAAGTTCAGGAATTTTCATTAGAGCATCTGCTGAATCCAGGTATCGAACTGAAACCATCATTTGATACCCGGGGTGCTCAGGCCACCGGGAAGACCCCTCTTCCCGGTGGTTTTTTTATTCATGCCTGCAAAGCTCCATGAAACAGCAGCGACCTGAAATCTGAAAGCATGGCTTTTCAGTGGTCTTCCTCCAAAGAGATTCCTTGGCAAAAAAGACTGTCCTGGTTATTCTTCAGGCATGCATGACTTGATGGATACCGAGCAGAGCTTTTATTTCAAATGGCATGATTCCATACAGCAGATAGCCGGAACCGATTGGGAAACTCTCACCCGGGACCTGGACACCCCTTTTCTGGACTGGGAGTGGCTGTATCTGCTGGAAAAATCCGGATCGGTCTCCCCTGAAGCGGGCTGGCAGCCATGTCACCTCGGGCTCTACAGCAGCTGCAGCCTTATTGCCGCCGCCCCTCTGTACATCAAGTACCACAGCCAGGGCGAATTTGTCTTTGATCAGCAGCTTGCCCGCCTGGCAAAGCGTCTAAACCGCCCCTACTATCCCAAACTGGTGGGCATGAGTCCCTTCACCCCCCTGAAAGCATACCGGTTCCTGGTGCATCCCGGACATGACCAGGCCGACCTGATCCGTCTCATGCAGAAAGAAATAGAAAACTTCTTCCGCAGACACAACCTGTCCGGAGCACATTACCATTTTGTGGACCATCCGTGGATGAAAATTTTAAACACCAAAAGTTTCGCTTTCTGGCTGCATCCGGGCTTTGTCTGGGAAAACCATGGTTACCGGGACTTTGACGCTTTTCTGGCCGGGTTCAAGTCCAGCAGGCGCAAGAACATCAAAAAAGAACGCGGAAAACTCGCTGCTCAAGGCATAAAGTTTCAGGCCCCCACAGGTGATGATATCCAGCCGGAGCACTTGCAAAACATGTACAATTTCTACCTGCACACCAACCAGAAGTATTATCCCTGGAGCTGTAGATACCTGAACCGGGATTTTTTTCTGGGACTGACCCGTAACCTGAAAAAACAGATCCTGCTACTGGCTGCATTTGGCCACGGACATAAAGAGCCCCTGGGCATGTCCATGCTCCTGTTCAGGAAAAACAGGCTCTTCGGCAGGTACTGGGGAGGCATGGATAATCTGCCTTTCCTGCATTTCAGTCTGTGCTACTATGAACCAATAAACTGGGCCATCCAGCAGGGCATACAGACTTTTGACCCCGGCATGGGCGGTGAACACAAGCTGTCCAGGGGATTCAGACTGGTTCCCAACTACAGCCTGCACAGAATCTTCGACCCCCAGCTTCAGCACATTCTCAGCACCTGCCTGCAGGAGTCCAACATGCATCTGCAACAGAACATGGATGAACTGAACCGGACGTTGAATTAACAATGCACTGCCTGGTTTTATTTTTCAAAAATATCAGTACAGTATTGACCAAACCTCTGTTCCAGCCTAAACTCGGAACATTACAATAAGTTAAACGCTAACCATTCAGAAGGCTCTCTGTGTTGATTACCGGCCCCCTGAATGGTTACATTAATCGTAACTATTCACCACCTGATAAAACTGGTCAATCTATGTGCACCGCTGATATCCAGGGTCCGGGGGCTTTGCAAGCTGGGCGTAAACTGTCTGAACGACGTAGGAAGCGTTAATCAAAACCGTAAAACACCGAACTTTATTTAAAGCATGTTAGCGAGGTTATTCTGGCTTAAAAACTCGTGTACAGGTTTTGATTTACGCTTCCTTGGAGTGAGTTTTTACGTCCTGTTTGCGAAGCCCCCGGACCCTGGTGAATAGTTACCATTAATCGAACAAGACAGGAGGAGAGTATGGCCGGGATAGAATTCAAAGTCCATCACCAGCAGTCGCGTTTTCATAATCCCTTCCAGGACATGCAGCTCACTACCCAGGACCTGGAGGTCCGCACAGACCCCCTTA
>PWGS01000220.1 GCA_003554505.1 Desulfonatronospira sp.
CACCACCACCACCGGCCCCGTTGAATTATACTTTGGGAATAAGATCATCGGGTGTTTCATCAGTGCCGATAACCGGTAGGTTCCTTGATCTGCGTGACGGCAGTACCGTTAGTCTCTTCGATGGAAGCACAACTTTTTCAAAAGATAATCTTAGAGGCCATAAGTTAAGATTAACAGCACCGGAATACGTTGGTTCGGGTGAATCGCAGTATCGCTTTGAAAGCTGGACGGGCAAATCGAATGTAGATCCAATGTACAGAATAGGTGATCAACCAACAGGTGACTTTAATTTTGAAACTACATCAAGGTCGGTAGATGTCGATATTCCCAGGGAATTTCCTTTGTCTTTAGCAGATTCAGAAAAAATAGTGACAGCCCATTATGTGCTTGATACTGAAGCAACGGAAACCTTTAACCTGACTGTCAACTCGACGGGAGACAATAGGGTTGGCGTTGATATAACCAGCAACACCGGTCACGGGGGCAAAACCAACTACCAGGTAGCTAATATTGATCCACAGGCCCAGGTTCACCTGGAAGCCCCGGAATACCTGGGTTCCGGTGCAGGGCGCAAGAGCTTTAGCAGTTGGTCAGGCGCGATTAGCAGCTCGAACAGGTCGATTAACCTGGTCATGGATGGAGAAAAAGCTGTAACAGCCCATTACGTTGCCGATCCGGAAGTAATTGAGGAGCCCGATGATCCGGAAGAACCGCCGGAAAAATATACCCTGTCGGTAAAATCACCTGCAGACGATCCCTCAATGAAAATTGGAGTGGATATTACCAGCAAAACAGGCCATGGCGGCAGGACACCGTATACAATAACAGGTATCGAGCAGGGTACGGAGGTACACCTGCAAGCCCCGGCAGACATTGAACAAATAGAAAGCTTTTTTACAGGCTGGTCGGGTGCGGTCTCCGATACAAACCGTTCGATTACCTTTACTATGGATGCGAATATATCAGTAACAGCAGATTACTGGTTTGAGTTGTTTTAAGAGTCCATAGAGAGCAGAAAAATAATTAAACAGCCCTTGACCAGGGCAAAAGGAGGCAATCTAAAAATGGCTTCGCAGTGGTATGTCTACAAAGATGGGCAACGAAAGGGGCCTTACAGTTTTGATCAGCTTTCCGAAGGAGCGAGAGCAGGCCAGGTTGGTCCGGCAGATATGGTTTGGACCGCAGGCATGGAAGGCTGGACGCGAGCCGAGCAGGTGGAGGGATTAAACCCTGCAGCTGCTTACCATGCCGACGCAGTCGCCCCACAGCCGGCAGCAGCTGCAGGCGCTCAGAATGCCCCGGCTCATGCAGAGAAACTGGAGCAGTTGAGTAAGTGGATGGGCTTCGTGGGGATCATGACGATTATAGGAGGAATTCTGTCAGCAATTCCCGGGCTTTTTGCTTTTGTGGTCGGAGCGATACCGGGGATTATAACCATCATTTTGGGGGTAATGCTCAGAAAAGCCAAAACCCACGCCGATGCCATGCTTTACGAAGATGCCCTGGGCAACTACTCGGTCAACTTCAATAAGCTTATCTCTAGTCTTAACACTTATTTTAAAATCATGGGCATTTTGATCATAATCAGCCTGGTGCTCGGAATACTGCTGACGGTATTCGGCCTTATTGCAGGGTTTGCTTTTACAAATTACTTAGATCAGATTATGGTTTTCTAACATGACTGAGCTGTAGAGCTCTTTTGGTAATAGAAATTACGACTGATCTTAAGTAATAATACTGCGACAATAAAACCTGTATTAAAACAGATGATAATAAGGTTACTCAAAAGGCGTGGGGATGATGAATCAAGCAGGCAAGAAATTATGGCTGCTGGTAGGCATTGCTCTGATCTTGGCTGTCTGTGTGGCGCTGGCAATTATACTGATCACAACCCCGGACTCTACAACCAGCCTCAGGCCCGGCGGTTTGATCAGGGGAGTTGATGGGGTCAGCGTTTCCGCACCAAAAGGGGCCCTGGAACAAGAAATAGAAATATATTTTGAAAGGGTCCAAGATCCAAGGGAAGAGGTGCCTTTTCCAAAATATCTTAAAGAGGTTAAGGTAATCGGTGATTTTTATTAGATTACAGCTTCGGAGAAGTGCTGGTCGGATGAAAAGGAACTTCTGTTTGGTCTGCCTGTACCTGAAGACGTCTCCCCCGACAAACTGGCGATGGTTACGCTTTCTCAACCATGGGCGGTCATTAGTGCTGACGAATATGACGATCTTTCTCTACGCTGGAACTTTATTCGCGGAGCTTACGATTCGGAACTTAACCTTTTTGGAATACTCCTGCCGTACGTTAGCCATTCACCACAGGTTTTCGTGCTAGTAAATTGGGAAGAATGCTCTTCTAAGGAAAACGATGAAGATCTTACTATACAGGATTACCATTACGTTCCTGGGTTAGCAAGATAACAGCTATATATACTAAAATATCTTTTCCAGTGCAACTCCCCGCCTTTCCAAGTAACTTACAAGTTCCTCTTCTGTCGGGAAATGTTTCTCGGCAATGGCCATATGCTGTTCGATGAGTTTGCGGCTGTGCCCGATTAATCGTATGATTGCCGAGTATGGCATATGGTAATAGCGCAGGATTAATAGTTTATCAAAGGTTTTCAGGTATGCATCTACCGCTATAGTTGAATGATAGATTGCTCGGCCAGTTCGAACTGTTCTTTCAAGTGGGCTTGTTGCACTGTTCCCATATCGCGGGAGGTAAGGGTGTTGAATTTATGAAGTCCCTTACCGGTGTTCATGTTTTCCATCATCTTGCTATCTGGTTGGATTTTTCAATTTGGCCCTGGGTAAGGCGGCGGATCTTTCCCAGGGCCAATAATGTAGTCTTCGGTAGCATCACACCCTAATCCAGCAGCACTTCCAAGCGTTCTCTTACCGCCGCCCTGCTAATTGGAATAGTTGTTGGTTAAGGTAGGCCGGCAGCCCTATCCCGAGTCGTTCCTTCACTA
>PWGS01000151.1 GCA_003554505.1 Desulfonatronospira sp.
CACTGCCCGGCATGGTCATCCGTACAATACCGGGCAGTGCGTCTTTAAGCAGCTCTAGAATGAATGCCCCTGAAAGTTTCCCAGCTCAACTTTCCAGGGGAAGGCTCCTGGACTGTGTTTGGGTTTCAGGACAGACGCTTAAACAGCCTGTCCCCGCAGGTTCATAAATTTTTTCGGCTGTCGTGTCTGCTCCTCACTACTGCGGTCTGATGGTCATTACCGGAGCCTTGGAAGACTTAACGACTTTTTCAGCTATAGAGCCGAACAACAGTCTGTCGACTCCCTTGCGGCCGTGGGTACCCATTACGATCAGGTCGACGTTTTCTTTGTCGGCGTATTTCAAGATCTCTTCATCTGCATGACCGCTCAATACCTTTGCAGTTACTTTGTCCGTGCTGAACTGCTCCCGGGCAAGGGCATCAATCTTCTTTTCAGCTTCGCCCAGGACTTCTCCGTGGATCTCCTGAAGAGAGGGAGGAGAGACATTGAAGCTGGCATAGTGGTCCAGGCGCTGGACTACAAAAAGCACATGGACCTCGGCATCCATTTTATTGGCCAGGGTGTCTGCGTACGAAACAACCTGAGGGGTCATTTCTGAAAAGTCAACAGCGCATAAGATTTTCTTTATTTCAGCCATAACATCCTCCTGTTTAAAAGTTCCAGTTTGGAAGGACTACTGAGTACCGCCTGAATCATTCATTATATCCACGCCAAATTAAAAAAACAACCTGATATTTAGTTGCGTTGACACTCAAATATTAATAATCATCTGTAAGCGTGTAGCAAGGAGCGGCTGTTTCTTTATCGGAACTGTAAAATGACTTTCTGCAGGTGAGTTTTCCCGGCCCGTCCTTAGGACAGGAATACGGGCCGGGAAAATCCTGGGAGGTGATCAGCCTTTTACGCCTTTGGCAATGCGCTCGCCAATATCTTTATCAATGTTTCGCCAGTACTCCAGGGCGCGCTCCAGAACCGGTTCAGTCACACCCTTCTTCAGATGCCCTGTCACGTTTGACACCAGACGCTCGCGCTGGGCGTCATCCATGACCTCCCGGACCAGAGTGCCAGGCTGTATAAAGTCATCATCATCCTTGCGCTGGGTATAAGCGGTTCGGACAAACTCACCGCCGGCCTCCCAGACTGCCTGTTCCGGATAGCGCTGGGGATCAGCCTGGGCTCCGCCCTTGGAATTGGGTGCATACACCGGGTCAGAGACATTCTCCACGCGCATTGTACCGCCCTTGCTGTAGCTGTGCACCGGAGCCTTGGGTCGGTTCACGGGGATCTGCTTGTAGTTGACTCCCAGGCGGGCTCTGTGCGCATCAGCGTAGGAAAAAAGCCTGGCCAGCAGCATCCTGTCCGGACTGGGGCCGATCCCCGGCACAAAGCTGTTGGGCTCGAAAGCTGCCTGCTCAATTTCCGTGTGAAAATCTGAAGGGTTACGGTTCAATGTAAGCCGGCCCACCTCGTGCAGGGGGTAATCTCTTTGGGGCCAGACCTTGGTCAGGTCGAAGGGGTTGAACCTGTAGGTCTTGGCTTCCTCGAAGGGCATTATCTGCACCTTGAGGGTCCAGCTCGGGTTTTCCCCCCGTTTGATGGCCTCATACAGGTCGCGGCGGTGGTAGTCGGGATCCTCCCCGGCCATGCGGTCGGCTTCCTCGTCGGTCAGGAAATCAATGCCCTGATCTGTTTTGAAATGATACTTGACCCAGAACTTTTCTCCCTTGTCATTGATCCACATGTAGGTATGGCTTGTATAACCGTTCATATTCCGATAGGTCTTGGGGACTCCGCGATCGCTCATAAGGATGGTCACCTGGTGCGCAGTTTCCGGAGAAAGGGTCCAGAAATCCCACTGCATATCATGGTCCCGCAGGCCGCTGTCAGCACGGCGCTTCTGGGAATGGATGAAATGCTGGAATTTCATGGGATCCCGGACGAAAAAAACCGGGGTATTGTTGCCCACCATGTCGTAGTTGCCTTCAGGGGTGTAGAATTTGAGAGCAAAACCGCGCACATCCCGCCAGGTATCTGGGCTGCCGGATTCCCCGGCCACAGTGGAAAACCTGGCCAGCACCTCGGTGCTCGCACCGGGTTGAAACAGGGATGCCTTGGTGTAGGCGCTTACATCCTGAGTAACCTCGAATTGCCCGAAGGCTCCGGAACCTTTGGCGTGGGGCTGCCGGTCAGGAATCATCTCCCGGTTGAAGTTGGCCATCTGCTCCAGCAGGTAATGGTCCTGGAGCAAAACGGGGCCATCCGGACCTACAGTAAGGGAAAACTCATCGCTGGATACCGGCATCCCAGCATCGTTGGTGGTAAACTTGCCATCATTGCCTTTCATTTTTCTCTCCTTTCAGAAATAATATTAATTACCATTAACAAACAACTTGTTAATAAATCTGAAAACCTGAGCATGTCAACCACAAAACTCAAGTTGTCAGGCTGCCCTGCTTATCCACTAATCTATGACTGGATCTCCTGTCTTGGGATTCCGGGAAAGGACGGCTTAAACAAGTCCGCCAGAAAGCTGGGGCCGGCCTGAATTCATGGATTAACACGATTTGTCGGATTTTAACATTTTTTAATAGCTGGACAAATATGCTGTCAAGCCCTAATATAAGATGGGACTGCAAAAAGACTATTTGCAGGCGCATCTTGCAATGGTTTTACCCTGAACTGATGCAGTATGCTCCACAATACAGCAAAACTTAAAGGATAAAGAGTAACCATGTGCTCAAGCAAAAAACCCGACTTGAAAGATTTTCTGGACAACTTGAAAAAACCCATGCCTTTATCCCGGAAGGCCGGCCTCTACTTTCGCAATAACCTTCTGAAAATCAAAAGATTACAGTCCTGCTGCGGTAATCACGGAGAACCCGGGTGCTGAGCTGGAGACAAGCCAGCCGGTCCGGCTGAGTAGTTGCTCGCAATAAAAATTCTCGGGAATAATACTTGTAATCCCACC
>PWGS01000248.1 GCA_003554505.1 Desulfonatronospira sp.
AGGGCCAGAATGCAGAATGAAGCGGGAGCAGGTTCTTTCATTTCAGCCAGAATCAGATCATGGACCCGGACCTGTATCTGATGGTGCATATCACTGATCAAACGCCCTATCTGAAAAACCCCTACCCCTTCGGCCACAGAGCGCAGCACCATGTTCCGGACCTGCTGAAACACGTTTTTCAGTTCAGTCAAATCCCCGGCCCGGGATATCTCCCTGGATAGATAGACCGGATTTTCACCTTTCACCGAAAGCAGGTCCCTTTCCTCGATAATCCCCCGGGGATCTGTCCCGCTGTCCTGGACCACCAGCCTGCGGACTCCCCTGGCAACCATTCTGGAAAAGGCCTGAAAAAGCAGTTCCTGCGATCCCACGGTGATCAACGGAGAAGACATGATCTTTCCGGCTGTAACAGCCTTGGGGTCGAGGTCCCGGGCAACTACCTTTTTCAGGATATCCTGCTCGGTAATTATACCCAGAAACTTGCTTTCCTGTCTGACCAGGCAGGCCGCGGACCCTTCCTGCAGCATGATTCCGGCGGCCAGAGATACAGTGGTGTCCGTCTGAACAGTCACAGGGGTTTTTACTGCCACATCCTGCAGGGTCAGGCACATATAGGGATCCATGCCGGAAACACTTCGCCGGTGCTGGATATCCTGGATCCTGCTTCTAAAAATTTCAGCTTTTTGTTGAAAAAAAAGATTCCCCCGGTCGTGGTCAAGAAGCTGCCTGAAATCATCTCCGCTGATAACGCACAGGGTGGCGTCCTGGGCGGCCACTGCAGACTGGCCCAGGGGCGGGAGGAAATAAAACGACTCGTAGCCGAAAAATTCTCCGGCCACCAGGGTGTTCACGACTTCGTTGTCGGACAGGATCTGCATAACCCCATCCTTGATGAGGTAGAGACAGTCGTGGTCTTTATGATCCAGAGGGATCATCTCGCCTGATGCAACCTCTTTTTGGCCAGAGCGGGAGCCGGCCTCCTGCAGGTCTTTACCCGGGAGGCCGGACAAGGGATATATCCCGGCCAGAAAGTCGGCAACATCGCTGCTCATTCAGATCCAACACCCAGATAGTTCCTTATTTTCTGTTCATCGTATCTGCTTGAAGCTTCTGCATCCGGTCTGAGTTTGGAGCCTATGTATCCGGCAGCAAAAGCTCCGGCTACGGAGATGATGGCCGGATTGGACAGGGGGAAAATGGCCGTGGGATTGCGCAGGAGGTCAACCCAGACCGTGGGACTGATGATAATCAGGCCCACTGCCAGTGTCGTGCCCGTGGCAATGCTTGCAACCGCTCCGAATGTGGAATAGTTTCTCCATAGAATGGACAGGACCAGGGCCGGAAAATTAGCGCTGGCAGCCACGGCAAAGGCCAGACCCACCATGAAGGCCACATTCTGTCCCTGAAATATCAGTCCAAGTACAATGGCCAGAATTCCCATGGATAAAGTGGCGATCCTGGCCACTTTGACCTCTTCTTCTTCGGTGGAGCGCCCGGCCCGGAATACTCCGGCATACAGGTCATGCGACAGGGTGCTGGCACCGGCCAGGGTCAGGCCGGCCACCACCGCCAGAATGGTGGCGAAGGCCACTGCGGCCATGAACCCTAGAAACACCGCCCCGCCTGTGGCCTCGGCCAGAAGCATGGCAGCCATGTTGCCTCCGGAGTCTATTGCCGAGATAGCCCCCTGACCGACAATGACCATGGCTCCAAAACCGATGGTGAAGGTCAGGATGTAAAAGAAGCCTATGAATCCAGTGGCATAAAAAACGGATTTCCGGGCTGTCTTGGCGTCGCGCACCGTATAGAAGCGCATGAGTATGTGGGGCAGGCCGGCGGTTCCGAACATGAGGGCGATGCCCAGGGAAACTGCATCCATGGGACTGGCCACGAGCCCTCCGGGCTCCAGCACCCTGTCCCCGTAGCTCATGGCTGCCTGGCTGAACAGTTCACCATAGCTGAACCCGAAATGCAGCATTATCAGTAAGACCAGGATGGAGCCTCCGCTCAAAAGCCGCACCGCCTTGATGATCTGAACCCAGGTGGTGGCCAGCATTCCTCCAAACAGCACGTACGTGATCATGACCATGCCCACAATCACTACAGCGAGCTCATAGGGCATGCCGAAAATCATCATGATCAGGGTCCCTGCTCCCACCATCTGGGCGATGAGGTAAAAGAACACGGTCATGAGAGAGCCCACCGAGGCAGCAATACGGATGGGCTTTTTGGATAGGCGGTAGGCCAGCACATCCACAAAGGTGAATTTTCCGAGGTTGCGCAGGGGCTCGGCAATGAGAAACATTAGGATGGGCCATCCCACCAGAAAACCGATGGAATAGATGAGGCCGTCAAACCCCCTCAGGGAGACAAGTCCGGCGATACCCAGAAACGAGGCTGCGCTCATGTAGTCCCCGGACAGGGCCAGGCCGTTCTGCAGGCCGGTTACTCCCCTGCCAGCGGAGTAAAACTGGGAAGCGGACTGACTTTTTTTGGCCGCGTAATAGGTGATGACCAGGGTGGCACAGATAAAGACCAGAAAAAACAGAATGGAAGTGGTGCTGGGTTCTCCTATGGCGGTATCTACGACATCCATCACTTTCTCCTCATGCTTTTCAGGACTTCATCGACGGACCTGTCATAATAGGAATTGGCCCAGAAGACATAGACGCCGGTGAGGATAAAGGCCAGGACGATGACGAAGATACCCACCGGGATACCCAGGGTCATATGCTCCCCTATCTTCACGGACAGAAGATGGGGGGCATAGGCCAGAATCAGGATAAATCCGAAGTAGGCCAGCATCATTATGGCGGTCAGGCTCAGGGAGACCTTCCACCTGTTGACTACAAGCCTGCGGAATTTCTCTTTGTCCATGGAATCCGGAGAGGGAGACTGCTGCATTGTCGGCTCCTTTGGATTTTTGTTAGGATGAATCTGGATCGGACTGGGAGAACCTAGAC
>PWGS01000278.1 GCA_003554505.1 Desulfonatronospira sp.
AGCTGTTGGGGAACGCCCCACGCAACTTTGTTTTTCGGTTTTCTATCGAACCCGATACCGATACCGACCCCGACACCGATGGCCAGAACAAGAGTACACACAAAATGTGCTGAACAGTTACAAATTAAGTAACTATTCACCAATTTTATCAGATGGTGAATAGTTACAAAAATAAAGCTAAAAAAATGTTCTGTTACAGACTGTCTGCGGAATCACCGGAGCCCTGCCAGTAAAAACCCGATAGAATGTCGCTGCAGGTATGCGTGGACAACTATGCCGAACGGGAATTGCTCTCAGGGCCATAGATTTTTTTAAGCCCCTGGAAGCATCGTTGCAGGAGGCGGCAAAGAGGTGCAATCGTTTTCAACAACCATTGCAGGGCAATAATCCTGAAAATCTCTATTGAATCGCGCTACAATTCGGAGGTGGTTATGAAGGAACTGATTGAATACATTGCCAAATCACTGGTGGACAATCCGGATCAGGTCGAAGTTGCCGAAGTGGAAGGGGAGCAGACTTCAGTCATTGAGCTCAAGGTGGCCAAGGAAGACCTGGGCAAGGTCATAGGCAGGCAGGGGCGAACTGCACGGGCCATGCGCACCATCCTGGGTGCTGCCTCCACCAAGGCCCAGAAGAGGACTGTTCTGGAAATAATTGAATAGCTGATGAAATGGCTGCCAAAGACCTGTTGACCTGCGGGAAGGGGGTCAAACCACATGGACTGAGAGGGGAGCTCTGCATAATCTGGTATGCAGACTCCCCTTTATTATTGCAGGAGTCTGCCAGAATATATTTGCGAATGCCTGGAAGGCGTCCCAGGGCTTTTAACCCGGAGGCCCTGAGAGAACACCAGCAAAGACTGCTGCTTCAGCTGGAAGAGATCACCGGCCGGGACCAGGCTGAAAAATGGCGGGGAGCGGAAATACTTGCCGATGCCAGGGATCTGCCCCGTGCGGACGAGGACGATGTTTATCTGCATGAGCTCCTGGGCTGCCGGGTCTATCTGGAAAGCGGGGAATATCTGGGGATGCTGCAGGGGTTTGTGCCCCGGAAAAGTGGTGAAGTCTGGCAGATAATTGACGAAAAGGGCAGAGAGATTTTATTCTCGGCAGAGGATGACTTCATTGTCCATCTTGATCCCGGGGAGAAGAAAGCGGTCATTTCCCCTCCGGAGGGCCTTCTGGAGCTTTATATCAACCAGGAGTGAGCCTGCGGACCACAGGGTCTACCGGGCAGCAGGCTGGAATTTACTTCAATAACAGGACCAGGCGTGCATTTTCATATTATTACCCTTTTTCCGGAATATTTTGATTCCCCCCTGGACTGCGGGCTCATGGGCAAGGCCCTGGAAAAAGGCATCCTGGAAGTTTCCAGGATCAATCCCCGCGAATTTACCCGGGACAGGCACAGAACCGTTGATGACCGTCCATACGGCGGTGGTCCGGGCATGGTCATGCTCCTGGATCCCCTGGTTCAGGCCCTGAATGAACTGCCTTCCGGCTGCAGAAAAGTCCTGCTTACGCCCAAGGGAAACCCCCTGGATCAGTCTCTTGCCGCCCGTCTGGCCGGTGAAGATGATCTGGCCCTTGTATGCGGGCGCTATGAAGGCATTGACGCCCGCCTGGAAGAGCTTTTTGACCTGGAGCTTGTTTCAGTGGGCGACTTCGTCTTAAACGGCGGAGAATCTGCAGCCCTTTGCCTCATGGAGTCGGTGGCCAGGTTTATGCCGGGTTTTCTGGGCAGGCAGGAATCCGCCGGTGAAGAGAGCTTTTCCTCAGGTCTTCTGGAATACCCCCATTACACACGGCCGGAGGAGTACGCGGGGCTTAAGGTTCCCGACGTCCTTCTGTCCGGGGATCATGGCCGTATAGCTGCATGGCGCAGGCAAAGGTCCCTGGAAAATACGTTCAGGCTCCGCCCCGAGCTCCTGACCAGCCCCCTTCTAACTCCTGAAGACCTGGATTTTCTCCAGGGGCTGCAAAGGACTCGTCCCGGGAGGAATCTCTATCTGGCCCTGGTTCATCACCCGGTTAAAAATAAGATGGGTCAGGAGAGCACAACCTCTTTGACAAACCTGGATATTCACGATATAGGACGCGTTTGTGCCACTTACGGGCTGGGGAAATATTACCTGTGCACGCCTCTTCAGGACCAGCAGGTCCTGGCCGGAAGGCTTCTCCGGCACTGGAGGGAGGGTTCCGGGGCGCAGGCCAATCCGGACCGGGCCAGGGCTCTTTCGGGTGGGGAGGTTGTTTCTTCCCTTGAGGATGCAGTTGAAAACATAGAGAGCCTCACCGGCCGAAAGCCCCGCGTTGTGGCCACCAGTGCTTCCGGAAACGGGGATCTGGACTGCAGTCAGGTGTTGCAATGCCTGGATGAGGATCCGGTTTTGATGGTACTGGGCACAGGATACGGGCTTTCGGACAGGATTGTTCAGGAGGCGGACAACCTGCTTGCCCCGTTGCGGCTTCTGGGTGGATACAATCATCTCTCGGTTCGTTCCGCAGCCTCAATTATAGTGGACCGTATTCTGGGTGATTTCGCCTGATCCGTTTTTGTCGATTGCGACGGATTATATGGAGTTCAAAGCTTCCGTCCAGAATTTCAGTTTAAAATCAATCATTTTTTCGTCAGGAGCAAGATCCATGAATATCATGCAGCAGATCCAGCAGGAACAGATGCGTACCGATATCCCCAGCTTCAAGGCCGGAGATACGGTAAAAGTTCACGTTCGTATCATAGAAGGTGAGAAGGAAAGAGTTCAGGTATTTCAGGGGACCGTACTCAGGGTAAAGCGCGGAACCACGAACTCCACCTTCCTGGTGCGCAAGATTTCCGACGGAGTTGGAGTGGAGAGGGTTTTTCCCTTGAACTCCCCTTTTATCGAGAAAGTGGAAGTGGTTACCAGGGGCAAGGTCAGACAGGGCCGCATCTACTTCCTGCGCAAGCTCAGGGGCAAGGCTGCCCGCATCAAGGCCAGGACCGACTGGCACAAGGGCAACTGATACCAAACCTAAGTCTATTGCAGCGGATAAAGATGAAAGAACCGGCTGGTACTCATCTTTATCCGCCTGAAAACAGGGGTGTGAGTGAAAGCATCCGGGCATCCCGCTTTTAATTTTGAGTCGCTCTGCGATTCGTTGCCTCCGGCAGGCCTTGATGAGGCCGGCAGGGGGTGTCTGGCCGGACCTGTGGTGGCTGCCGCCGTAGTATTATCCCCTGATGCCGGCATTGCCCGGCTTACTGATTCCAAAAAACTAAACCCTAAAATACGTGAAGCCCTTGTTCCGGAGATAAAGTCCGCCTGCCTTGCCTGGTCTCTGGGGCTTTCCTGGCCCGGGGAAATCGACCGCATAAATATCCTTCAGGCTACTTTGACCGCCATGAAAAGGGCTGTCCTGCACCTTGATCCTGTTCCCGGAAAACTACTGGTTGACGGCAACCGGAAAATCCCATTGAATATTCACCAGAGATGCATTGTCAGGGGCGACATGACCGAGCCCTGTATCTCTGCAGCCTCTATCCTGGCCAAAACCTTCAGAGACTTGCTCATGACAAAGCTGGACCAGCGCTATCCGGGCTACGGGCTGGGCGAGCACAAAGGCTACGGCACCAGAAAACCCCTGCATCTCCTCAAAAGCCTGGGGCCTTCGCCCATGCACAGAAAAAGCTTTAAAGGGGTTCTGCCCAGGCCCAGGGAGAAAGTGCCTTGTCTGCCCATAACCTGAATCTGGGGCGCTTCGGTGAAGAGGTGGCCCGGGACTATCTTGCGGAAAAAGGTTACAGGATAAAGGAGCGCAACTGGAGAGCCCGCGGCGGTGAGCTGGACCTGGTCTGCACCCGGGATGACTGTATCGTTTTTGTGGAGGTAAAGACCCGCACCGAGGAAGGCATGGGCCATCCCCTGGAAAGTCTGGGGGTTAAGCAGCGGAAAAAACTTATGCGCACGGCCGGGCTGTACCTTAGCTGGCACAGCATGTGGTCCAGTCAGAGCCGTTTTGATTTCATCTGCGTCACTGTGGGCCGGGAAGTACAAATTGAACATATCCAAAACGCCATCGAGTTCAGCTCTGTGGGTGGTGGCCACACCCCTTGGCAACCCTGGTGATCTGTCCCCCAGGGCTGCAGAGGTGCTGTCCGGCTGCGACCTGATTCTGGCCGAGGATACCAGACGGGCCGGGGTATTGTTTAAAAGCCTGGACATTAAAGCCGGGGAACTTTTAAGTTTTCACGAGCACAATGAAGAAGGGCGCATGCACAAGGTGGCCGCCAGAATCCAGGCCGGTGAAAACTGTGCACTCATAAGCGATGCCGGCACCCCTCTCATGGCTGATCCGGGCTACCGTCTGGTACGCCATTGCCGGGATTCGGGAATCAGGGTAGTTCCCATACCCGGCCCCTGTTCTTTTGTAGCCGCCCTGGCTGCATCCGGACTTCCCCCTTATCCCTTTGCTTTCCTGGGATTTCTGCCCAGGAAGCCGGCGGAACTGGAAAAGGCTTTAAAAAGCTGGCAGGGGATGTCTGTTACCCTGGTTTTTTTCGAGCGCAAAAACAGGGTGCCGAGTACCCTGGACAAGGCATACAGGGTGCTTGGGCCCAGGGATTTCTGCCTGGCCAGGGAATTGACCAAGAAATACGAGGAATTTATCCGGGGCAGGCTGGACAGGATTGAACTGGAGCCGGAAAAGCTGCGGGGTGAACTTACGGTCATTATAGGCCCCCCTGATCCGGCTGACTTGACAAAAGATGCTGAAAGCGTGAAGGATTTGATATCCAGATATCTGGAGCATGGTCTTTTGCCCAGAGATGTTGTGCGGGAAGTGAGAAAGAATGCCAAAGGGTGGAGCGGCAAGGAAATTTATGCGCTGATGCAGGATATGCGTTCAAAATAGCGTGGACAGCAGGTGTTTTTCCAAAAAAAGACCGGCAATAATCAAACTGGTTCTGAAACAAGATAGTCTATGGCCCATCTGGACTTCAAATCCCTCTACAGATGCCTGCTGCGCAGTCAGCTGGTGGGATGCGCCTTTAATACCCGGGGGCTGCAGAATATCGGCCTGGCCTATGCCCTGGACCCCGGCCTGCAGAAGATTTACTCTGATGATCCCCATGGCTTGCAGAGAGCCAGACGCAGGCATCTTAAGTTCTATAATACTCACCCCTTCTGGAATCCTTTACTGGTGGGTATCTTTCTGACCCTGGAAAGCAAAATTTCCAGGAAGCTGTTCCCACCCGCCTCCCTTCCAGGAGTCAAGTCCACTCTTGTGTACACCCTGTCTGCCATAGGGGACTCCTTTTTCAGCGGCAGCCTCATGGTCACCTGGTCGCTGGTGACAATGGTCCTGGTCATGGCCGGTTTATACTGGCCGGCCATAATTCTGGGCGTTATTTTTTTTGTGTCTGTGCAGTTGTTTAAAATATACGTTTTTTATCAGGGGTATGTGCAGGGGATAGTGTTTGTACAGCGGCTCAAGCAATGGAATCTCATCAACTGGGGTACCAGGCTCAAGCTTGTCAATTCCTTGCTGCTTCTGTGTTTTTGGCTTGTAATCTGGCCGTTTCAGTGGCATACATTAAACTTTATCGGGATATGCATTCTGGGACTTCTGATGGCCTGGGCGTTCAAAAGGATACAATGGAGCCGGGAGATTTTTATGGCAGCGGTTTTTCTGTTTCTTCTCCTGCTCCCCTGGGAACAGATGGGCCTTGATTTCTTGTTTTAGACTTTATCCACCAGCAAATACAGTCTGCCGGGAGTATTTTAACGGATATGGCGGAAGATAACATCTGCGAGACTACAATAAACCTGCATAACGAGTTCGGGCTTCATGCCCGTCCTGCCGGGCGGATAGCCAGGGCGGCCCAGCAGTTCGAGGCCCGGATAAAGCTCGGTTTTGACGGCCGTGAAGTAGATGCCAAGAGCATCCTGGATATACTAAGCCTGGCGGCACCAAACGGAAGCGCTCTGCGCATCCTGGCCCAGGGGAATGATGCCAGGCATGCAGTAGAGCATCTTGAAAGCCTTTTCCGGGAAAAGCTCAGAGAAGATGGATGAGTATTCGACGGTGGAACCAGGGCCGGTTATACCCAGATCCAGGCCAGGTTCAGCAGGCTTCTGTTTCTGCCCGCAGAAAAAACCCGACTCCACGCACAAAAACACCCCCGGGAGGCTCCCCGCAATAAGGTGTTGAAATTATGGCCTCAAAAGTGTTCAAAGGAATTCCGGTTTCAGCAGGGCTTGCCATAGGCAGGACCTATTTCCTCAATCGCGAAGCCGGTACTTCCATAGTCCGGATCAATATAATTCCGGAACAGGTCCCCCAGGAGACGGCCAGGCTCAAGCAGGGATTCAATGCAGCTCTTGATGAGCTGGAGAACATTCTCAAGAAGGTCCCCCGCGACCTGAAAGAGCAGGCCGCTATAATTGATTCGCACATAATGATATTGCGGGACGAAAAGTTTCAGAAATCAGCCTGCGACTATGTACATTCCAGACTGATAAACGCGGAGTGGGCCCTGGAAAATGCCGTCAATGACATAGAGAGGGCTTTCAGCCGGATAGAAGACGAATATATCCGCAGCAGGACGCAGGATGTGCGTCTGGTTGCCGGGCGGGTGCGCAACAAGCTCTACGGTCAGTCCAAAAGTTATGACAGTAAGTCCGAGAGAATGATCCTGCTGGCTCATGATCTTTCACCGGCTGATACCATAGAGCTTAAGCTGGACAGGATCATGGCCTTTGCCACGGCCACAGGCGGCAAGACCTCGCATGCAGGCATAATCGCCCGTTCCCTGCAGATACCCGCAATAGTCGGCGCCGAAGGGCTGGAAGAAATTCAGGACGATCACGTAGTGATTCTGGACGGTTTCAGCGGAAAGATAATTGTTGAGCCGGATGCGGAAGAACTTACCCATTACACCGACCTGAAGCAGCGTTTTTCTGAATACTACTCCCAGATAAAGCGCAACTGCTATCTGCCTGCGGAAACCATTGACGGCTACCAGATGCAGGTGCTGGCCAACATAGAACTCTTTGAAGAGGTGACCTCGGTAATTGACAACGGCGGGGAAGGTATAGGGCTTTACCGCACAGAGTACAGCTTTTTAAACCGCAACAACTGGCCTTCGGAAGAGGAGCTTTACGAAGAATACCGGGATATGGCTTCCATAGTCTATCCCCAGAAGGTCGTGTTCCGCACTCTGGACCTGGGAGCGGACAAAATCTCGCCTCACTTCGGACCTTTGGAAGAAGTGAATCCCGCCCTGGGTCTCAGGGCCATCAGATTCTGCCAGCAGAATATAGAGCTTTTCAAGGCCCAGCTGCGAGCCATTTTAAGGGCCAGTACACTGGGAAACGTTGCAGTCATGTTTCCCATGATTTCCGGGCTTCAGGAACTTCGAGAGGTCAAGGAGATATATTTCGACGTCCGCGAAGAGATGCGCAAGGCGGGCCAGCCATTCAACGATGAGGTCCCTTTCGGGATCATGATCGAGCTTCCCAGCGCAGTTTTCATTGCCGATGTCCTGGCCAGGGAAGTGGATTTCTTCAGCATCGGCACCAACGACCTCATTCAGTATTCACTGGGAATAGACCGCACCAACAGGTATGTATCCTACCTTTATCAGCCCCTGCACCCGGCTGTTTTGCGAAGCATAAAGTATGTGGTTGATGCCGGGCACGAGGCAGGGATCGAGGTCAATGTCTGCGGGGAGGTGGCAGCGGATCCCTACTGCATACCCATCCTCATGGGCATGCAGCTGGACTCCATAAGTCTCAACCCCCAGGCCATCCCGGGCATCAAGCGAATAATCCGCCAGACCACCATGGAAGAGTGCAAGGAGCTGCTGAAGCAGGTACTGACCTCCAGCCAGGTACAGCAAAGCAACCGTCTGGTCCGGGACAAAATATTCACCCATTTTCCAGAGGGGCTCATGTTCTATACTTCCCTTATAGAAGAATCCTGAGGGCTATCAATTTGTCTTTAAATATTAAATTCAAAGTGCCGGGCTTATGAGATCAATTCTTGGCTGGCTGGGACATCAGTTTCTAGGACTTCTCCAGGAGCTGGGGCGGATTATGGTTCTTCTTCTCCAGGCCCTGTCCTGGCTGGGGAGACCTCCCTTCAGGATAAGACTTTATTTCAAGCAGATGGAGTTCATCGGGGTCAACTCCCTGTTCGTAGTGGCCCTGACCTCACTTTTTACGGGCATGGTCCTGGCCCTGCAGACCTTTTACGCCTTCAGCATGTTCGGGGCCGAACCACTGGTGGGAGCTACAGTGGCCCTGTCCATGACCCGGGAACTGGGCCCTGTGATTACCGGGCTCATGGTAACCGGCAGGGCCGGCTCGGCCATCTGTGCCGAGATAGGGACCATGCGGGTAACTGAGCAGGTGGACGCCCTGACGGTCATGGCCATAAACCCTGTTCAGTACCTGGTATTGCCCAGAATCGTGGCCGGAGTCATAATGCTGCCTCTTTTGACCATTATAAGCGACGCCATGGGTATTCTGGGGGGGTACCTGGTGGGGGTTCAGCTCCTGGATATCCACGGAGGCATGTTCATGAACAAGATCCAGGAGCACGTGACCCTGGCGGATGTTTACAACGGGCTTATCAAGGCCTCGGTGTTCGGAGGGATTCTTACCCTGGTGGGATGCTACAAGGGGTTTTACACCCGGGGCGGAGCAGAAGGGGTGGGCAGGTCCACCACTCAGGCCGTGGTCATGTCTTCGGTGCTTATCCTGGTGAGCGATTATTTCCTGACCGCGCTCATGTTTTAGAGGACAGAGGACAGTATGCAGAATGACCGGGATATTATACATATTGAAAGCCTGTACAAAAGCTTCGGGGATTTCAGGGTGCTGGACGGGCTGGATCTCAGCCTGGAAAGAGACCGGGTGAATATTATCATCGGTCGCAGCGGCGGGGGCAAAAGCGTACTCATCAAGCACATCATCGGGCTGTTGAAGCCGGACAGCGGCCGGATTCTCGTGCGCGGCGAGGATATAGTGCCCCTGAATGAAGGTGAAATGGCCCGGGTACGCAAGGAATTCGGCATGCTCTTTCAGGAGGCGGCCCTTTTTGATTCCCTGAATGTGCACGAAAATGTGGCTTTTCCCTTGCATGAACACACTACCAAGAGTTATAGTGAGATTAACGAGGTGGTGCAGGCCAAGCTTGCAGCTGTCGGGCTGCAGGGCATGGACAAGAAAATGCCGGCTGAGCTCTCGGGGGGAATGCGCAAAAGGGTCGGCCTGGCCAGGGCTCTGGCCCTGGAGCCGAAAATCGTCCTCTTTGATGAGCCGACCTCAGGTCTTGATCCGGTCATGGCCGCAGCTATAAATGAACTGATACAGAGGACCAGGCAGGAATTCGGAGCCACCTGCATAGTTATCAGTCATGATATTGACGCCACCATGAAGATAGCCGACAATATATCCATGCTCTATGAGGGGAAAATTATCGCCCGGGGCAGTCCGGCGGAAATAAGGGAAAACAGCGACCCTGTGGTGCGGCAGTTCATCAGGGGGGAAGCACAGGGACCCATCAAGGTCAATTAAATTTCAACCAGAGACATGTCCGCCGGTGCATTCTTCCGCCCCGGCTGATGAATCAGGGGTTTTATGGCCAAGACTCCCAGCGCGGAAATCAAGGTGGGCATTTTTGTCCTCATAGCCATTGTCCTTCTGGGGTATCTGACCACAGTACTCACCAGGGACAGGATAATCACCAGGGATACTTACGAGATCCACGCATATTTTGATAACGTTTCCGGGCTGCGCACCAATTCCCCGGTGGAAATAGCCGGGATCGACGTGGGCACGGTCAAGGATATCACCCTGCACGAGAACAGGGCCAGGGTTACCATGGCCATACGCCCGGACATATCCATACATGCCGACTCCCAGGCAACCATCCGCACCAGGGGGGTTCTGGGGGACAAGTTCGTGGAGATCAACCCGGGAAGCGCAACCGAGCCCACCCTGGAGGAGGGCGGAGTCGTATCCCGCGGGATTCAGCCCACGGACCTGGACCAGGTCATGGCCCGCATAGGAGATATCGCAGATGATATAAGCGAGGTCTCCAGGAGTGTTTCCAATGTATTCGGCGGACCTGAAGGCGAGCAGGATATGCGCGAATTTTTCGACAATCTGCGCGAAGCAGCGGTGCATCTGAATCAGATAGTACAGACCAATGCCCGGGGCATTGAAAATATCGTGGCCAACCTGCAGGATTTTTCCGGGGATTTAAAAACCATAAGCGAGACCAACAAGGAAGGCATCACCCATATTGTGGATAACTTTGCCCAGGCCTCCAGTCAGCTCAATGTTTCTCTGCAGCAGCTGGGAGAGATTATGGACACGGCCCGGCACGGAGATGGGCCTGTGGCCACTCTTCTGGAAGACCGCCAGATGAGCGAGGACATGCGCCGCACTGCTGCATCCCTGGAAAGTCTTACCCGCAAACTGGATGAGGGCGAAGGAACTCTGGGCAAGCTCATAAGCGAGGATGATACCGGCAGAAAGATCGATGAAGCCCTGGACGGGATCAATGAATTCCTGGAGCGCCACGACCGGTTTCAGACAGCGGTGGATTTCCGCAGCGAATACATGGCCAGCACCGGAGACATGAAATCATACCTGGACCTGACCCTGCAGCCGGCCGAGGACAGGTTCTATATGCTGTCTCTCATCGATGACCCCAAGGGACGCACCCGGACCACGGAAACAGTGACCACCACTAAAAGGGACGGGCAAACCGACAAGGTCTGGGAAAAAGAGGAAAAGACCTACAAGGACAGGTTCAAATTTTCCGCTCAGATAGCCAAGAGGTGGAACGACTTCATCCTGCGCGGGGGGCTTATCGAATCCACCGGCGGGTTCGGCATGGACTACTTTCTCTGGGACGAGCGAATCAAGCTGTACACCGATGTTTTCGACCTGGGAGCGGATCGCCCGCATGTCAAATCCGGGGCCAACCTCTATTTTCTGGACAATTTCTACCTCACCGCCGGTTTTGACGATTACCTGAGCAAGCACGGGGACAGCTCGTTTTTTGGAGGACTTGGATTTTATTTTACAGACGAGGACCTGAAGTACCTTATGTCGTCAGTGCCTGTACCCGACGGCAACTTTTAAAAATTATGCGGGAGGCTTTGCAAGATGGAAGTTGTACTGTTTAAAAGCGAAGAAAGGAAAAATACCCAGGAGGTGGCCGCAATCCTGCGCCAGATCGCGGACAGGGTGGAATCCGGTGAAGTGGTGCTGACCCGGGGACAGGAGGAGGTCAGGCTGCAGATACCTGCCAATGTGACCCTGGAGATCAAGGTGGAGGAAGAAACCAAGAGGACCACGAAGAAATCTCTGGAGATAGAGATTGAGTGGCCTGAAGGTGAAGAGGGCAGCCCCCGGGGAGATATGAGCATCGGCTGATGACGATCTTTACTGTTACCCAGAAATTCATGGCGATCCGCATCCTGGTCCGGGTAAACTGCCAGGAGTCGGATAGTTGTCCGGGACTTGGAAAATGTCCGTTTTGAAAGCTTTGATTGTACATCCTGACCGTGAGGTCACCCTGAAATTACGCGAGTTTTTTGCAGGGGAAAAGAGGATAAAAATCCTGGGCGAGGCTGTCAGTTCCAATGAGGCCCTGGAGTTGCTGGAAAGCATATCCTATGATGTGTTTTTTCTGGGAATAGATCTGCCCAACGGGGTCAGCGGCATGGAGCTTACTCAGATGCTGGCTCAAAGAAAGAGCAGGCCGCACATTGTTCTCATTGCCCCTGACCAGGGGCACGCCTACAAGGCATTTGAGCTGGGGGTAGCCGACTACCTGATCTGGCCTTTTGAGAAGGGCAGGCTGGAAAACACGGTGGAAAGACTGCTTCGTTATGCCGATATGCCGCACATAGTTGGAAAAGAGGGCTACAATTCGCAGGGGTTGGACCGGTCCAGGGACGATGGAACCGTTCACCTGCCCATGGCGGATGCTGATGAGGATTCCTTTTTAAACGCCCTTCGCCAGGCCTGGGACGTGTCGCCCAAAAAGCAGCTGGAGATTGAAAAACTGCCCATAAACCAGGAAGGAAGACTTCTCCTGGTGCCCTACAACCAGATAGTCTTTGTGGAGGCCTATGAAGACTACAGCTTTGTACACACCTTCAAGGAGAAATTCTTGACTTCCTACCGTCTCAAAAGCCTTGAAGAAAGACTGAATAAACACGGTTTTTTCCGGGTGCACAGAAAGTACCTGGTGAACCTGGAGATGGTTACAGAGATAGCCTCAATGCCCGGCAGCAACTTCATGCTCAGAACTGCGGGCAGGACAAAAATCGAACTGCCCATCAGCCGAAGACGGATCAATGACCTGAAGCAGATTCTGGGACTTTAGATGGCCTCACCGTTCAACGTGACCTATCAGCCTTTAGTCGATTATCTATGCCAATTTTTCTTGTATGATATAAACATGCCCCTGACCTTGCGGTGGAAGCAGCTGTATGCTGGCAGCAAACCGCCTTATAAACCGGTTGCTTGGAGATCCGGGGATCAAAAAATCCAAAATGTTTTTTAATGATTACTATTCGGATCGAGTTTAAAGGAGGAGTGTTATGGAAGACAAAGGAGCCCTTGACTCTTTGCTGCAGGAGGAAAGGATTTTTCGGCCGCTGCCCCAGATGGTGATTGACGCCAACATCAACCCGCAGGAATATTCCGCGGGGATGAAACAGTGCCAGGAAAATTATCTGGACTACTGGGATGACGCGGCCAAGGAACTGGACTGGTTCAAGAAGTGGGACAAGGTCCTGTATGATTCCGAGGCCCCTTTCTACAAGTGGTTTACAGGCGCCAAGTGCAATATCGTGTACAATGCGCTGGACAGGCACATTACCACGGCCAACAAGAACAAGCTGGCCCTTATCTGGGAAGGCGAGCCCGGGGACACCAAGAAATTCACTTATTACGAACTTTACCGGGCTGTAAACCGCTTTGCCAATGCCCTGCGTTCCCTGGGCATCAAGAAGGGGGACCGGGTGGTGCTCTATATGCCACCGCTTCCCGAGACCATGATTTCCATCCTGGCGGTGGCCAAGATAGGAGCTGTGCACAGCATGGTCTTCGCCGGTTTTTCCGCCAAGGCCCTGCGCGAGCGCATCCAGGACGCCGAGGCCAAGCTGGTCATTAC